>JBDTAN010000220.1:0-2829 GCA_039924585.1 Chitinophagaceae bacterium
GTGATTATAATTGCTCTTTTTGTACCATTCCTTTAGCACGAGGCAAAAGCCGGAGTGATCGCATTTCTTCAGTATGCAAAACAGCTAAAATGCTTGCTGGTAAAGGAGTTAAAGAAATCGTGCTTACTGGTATTAACCTGGGAGATTTTGGAAATAATCATACAAATGAGCAACGTGAAAAATTAATTGATTTATTGCATGCATTAGATGAATCAGATGGAATAGAACGTTTCAGGATTTCTTCCTTAGAACCTAATTTGTTGACTGAAGACATTATTCGATTTGTAGCAGGCAGCAAAAAATTTATGCCGCATTTCCATATACCCTTACAAAGTGGAAGCGATATTATATTGGGTTTGATGCGCAGGCGTTACCGGAAAGATTTATATGCTGAAAAAGTTTCCCGCATTAAAACACTCATGCCGCATTGTGCAATTGGCGTGGATGTGATTGTGGGATTTCCCGGTGAAACAGATGAACATTTCATGGAAACAGTTGATTTTATTAATTCGCTGGATGTTTCTTATTTACATGTGTTCACTTATTCGGAAAGGAACAATACGAAAGCCCTGGATATTAAGCCGGTTGTACCGGTACATGAAAGAAACCGGCGCAATAAGTTGCTGCGCAATTTAAGCTATGAAAAAATGGATAATTTTTCGAATAAATTTTCTGGCAATACACGCCTCGTTTTATTTGAATCCATGCGTAAAAATGGCATGATGCAAGGTTACACGGACAACTATATCCGGGTTTCTGCTCCATACCGGGAAGACTGGGAGAACCAGGTTATTTCCTGGAAATTATAATTTATCACGCTTCCTTATTTCTTATTAATTAAATTAAATTTACCTGTATATCTGATTGATAATCAGCGCTTATTTTAAATCAATATTTTTATGAGATATAAGTTGGAATTTTCTAAAATTCAATTTATTTTTGTAATTGTTGATTTATAAGAAATCGTAAACGCTACAATAACAATTCAGCTGTTTATCGGTCACATTTACTAATCCCAGATTTTTATTATTGAATTTTAAAATATAAACGTATGTATTCATATGCATTATTAGAGCCGGAATGTTTTTACCTCATTCGTGAAAAAGAAAATAACAAAATTAACCTCATCCAGGTAAAACTGGTTTCAGACCATTGTATGTACGTCATACATTATGGAAAGGCAATTACACTTCACTGGCAAAAAAAAGAAGACCCAATTTTTGACATCATTGAATTATTGAGTGATGAAGCCGCCAAACAATGGAAGGAAATTTATTATAGTGAAGATGCTTATTATGAAGAAGATGATGAATAAAGTTTTATGAAAAAAGCATACTTTCACCACAAAAAATGCGGCATTCATTTTTATATAAAAAGTATTTTATTTTCGGATTCCTATTACTCTTTACCAGCAATACAATACTTGCTCAAAATGCCGGTGATAAAGTCTTTTGGAAAGAAACATTTGACGCTCCACAATTACCAGCTGGCTGGATAATTCCTGCAGTTGGCAATTGGGATCCGCAGTGGATTATTACCAACCAGCCTTATCCCGGATCTTATAAAGACCAGCAACAAGCGCCGCCAATCGCTTCTGATAGCAGGGGTTTTCACCTGCAATTCCAGGCAGGCTATTTTACAGATGAAGATGTTGACAACTGGATAAAAAAGAAAAATTACCCGGACGGATTTATTATTTCTCCAGCTATCAATTGCTCAGGAAAGTCGTCAGTTATTTTAAAATTCCAGCAAACTTTCAGGTGGTGGGATTATGGAAAAAGTGACAGTGCTGGTTTATTTGTAAGTGTGAGTATAGATAAAATAAACTGGCAGGATTTTGATGTTAGAAACCAGGTGAAAAGTGGTACTGATATGTTCACTCCTATGAATGAACAAATTAATATTTCAAAATGGGCCGCGAACAAACCCACTGTATATATTCGCTTTTACTGGAAAGGCCTGATGGGTTGGTATTGGATGGTGGATGACCTCAGTTTATCAGAAGGGTTTTCAAAAGATATAGCACTTACTAACCTGGTTTCACAAACTGAAAAAGGAAATGTATTTTCTTCAAATAATAGTTTGGTCATTGGAATAAAAAATGCAGGTACTGAAAAAATTAATAATGATGTAGAAGTTAAAGTGACTATTGACAGCCTGCATGTTTTTACACAAAAAATAAAAACATCCAAAGAAAATCTTTTACCCGGCGAAGAGCGTTTTGTCACATTTAAAAATATTGATTTAAGCAAAATGCCCGCGCATCATTTGGATTTTTCAGCAAGTATGCCCGGTGATGAAAACATAGCCAATAATAATTTACAAATAAACATTAATGCCGCAGAAACACAACTCGGCAAACTGGATGCATTCACTTCAGAAAAAAATGAAGCACTCATAAAATCAGGCGTTTCCGCTTTAAAAATTATTTTTTATACACCGGAAATTTTTCGGGTATGGCTGGCACCGGATGGAAAATTTGAAGATCCGGCGGGGAAAGACATTGTCACTTATGAAGCCGGGAATCCGCCGGCAGTAAGCATTTCCGACGATGGTTCTTATTATAAAATGCAAACTGAAAAATGTGTTTTGAGAATTTATAAAAATCCTATTCGTTTCGCTTTATATGATTTATCTAATCAACATAAAATATTTGAAGAAATAGCACCACTGACTTTTGGCGATCAAACGGTTCAAACTATGCTGCGAGATCCGCAGGAATATTTTTATGGAGGCGGCATGCAAAACGGCTATTTTTCTCATCGCGGAAAAACAATTTTAATTGAAAAGGGTGGCGGTTGGGATGATGGAGGCAGATCTAATCCGGCA
>JBDTAN010000221.1:0-3609 GCA_039924585.1 Chitinophagaceae bacterium
AATGGTTTGGATAAAATTGCCACTGAAGTGGGTGAATATGGAACAAGGCTTTGCAAATTAGATGTGGCCTGGGTTGGGCCCGGTTACCGATATGCTTTGAATGCTTGTAAAGCAGCATATACAGGAATTGAAAATAATAGCAATGCCCGTGGCTATGTTTGGAGCGTAATGGGTTGGGCCGGAACGCAGCGCTATTCCACCATTTGGAGTGGTGATCAAAGTGGGAATTGGGAATATATTCGCTTTCATATTCCAACAATTATTGGTGCAGGGCTTTCCGGTTTTAATGCGGCGACCGGTGATGTGGATGGAATTTTTGGAGGTAGTGATTCTACCTATACACGCGATCTTCAGTGGAAATGTTTCACGCCAGTCTTTATGGTGATGAGTGGTTGGGCAAAAAAAGATAAGCAACCATATATTTCGGATGAACCATTCAGAAGTATCAATAGAAAATACCTTGATTTAAAAATGCGTTTTACACCTTATATGTACACCTTATCTGAAAATGCACATGAAACGGGCGTTCCGGCTTCCCGTGCTATGGTTTTAGAATTTCCTGAAGATCCGGTAACATGGGGAACACAGACACAATATCAATTTATGAATGGCGAGTGGTTATTGGTAGCACCTGTTTATAAAAGTGAAGGTAAGCGGGACAGTATTTATTTGCCTGAGGGCAAATGGTTTGATTACTGGAATGGAAAAATGTATGAAGGGAATCAATGGTTAAATAATTTTGCAGCACCACTTGAAAAGTTACCGATGTTTGTAAAAAATGGTGCAATACTTCCCATGTATCCTTTGATGAATTATGACGGAGAAAGAAAAGCTGATACATTGACCCTTAAGATTTTCCCCTATAAAAAATCTTCTTTTGAATTGTATGAAGATGACGGAATTACACGGGAACACCGATATGGTGCTTATGCCAAAACACGCATTGAAGTGAATGCTGAAAAAAATATTTCCGTCATAATAAATGCTGCAACCGGAAGTTATACAGGCATGTATAGTAAAAGAGTATATTTAGTAGAAATGCATGTATCAGTTCCGTTGGGTGTTAGTTTGAATAATACGTCTATACAAAAATACTTAACTAGAGATGCATTAGATAATGCAACCATACCCGGATATTTTTATGATAACCAGAAAGAAGGTGGAACATTATGTATAATAACTCCATATCTTTCTACGAGTCAAAAACAAACAATGGAAGTTTTATTTTAAACAAATTAATTTACTCATATGTGGTGGATCTTTGCTTTACTATCAGCAGTGTTTGCGGCTCTTACGGCCATTTTTGCAAAAGTGGGAATCAAAGGAGTTGACACGGATCTTGCAACAGCAATCCGTACAGTAGTGATTTTGATCCTTGCGTGGGGAATTGCTTTTTTCCGGGGTGGTACAAGTACAATGCAATCTTTGACAAAGCAAAATATTATCTTTCTTTGTTTATCAGGTATTGCTACAGGTTTATCCTGGATATTTTATTTTAAGGCTTTGCAATTGGGAAAGGTTTCGCAGGTAGCACCTGTTGATAAATTAAGTGTAGCAATCGCGATTATTTTATCCGTCATTTTTTTGGGTGAAAAAATATCGACACAGGGAATGATTGGAGCGGGGATGATTATTGCAGGCACAATTGTTTTGATCTATAGCTAAGTAAGGAACGGAAAAAAGGAGTAAAAAAAAAGGGAAGAAAAGAGGGAAGAAAAAGTGGGAGTTCGCGGGTTCGAACCGCGGACCCTCTGCTTGTAAGGCAGATGCTCTAAACCAACTGAGCTAAACTCCCATTTTTAAAGAGTGCAAATATATGGGAGAACAATTTTATGGCAAACATTTTTTTATACTTTGTTGAATATTTTTAATTTCATAAAAACATGCTTAAAACAATGTTCTTTTTGAAGCGAGAATATTTGGATTTATGTTTTTCTTTTAAGCTTTGCGAATAAAGAAAAATACATCATAAAAAGCCCGGCTAAAATGAATACAATGAATAAGGCTGAAAATTGGGAAATCAATACCGCTGTCGTATGCATGCTTTTAATACCCATTCCTGTATAGCGGGCATAATTACGCGGGATACTATTTAATCCGCCAATATATAACATTATTAAAAATCCATAGCTCCCCGAAACAAAAATCCAAAAACCGGTCTTTGCTAATTTACTTCCCTTCCGGTTATTTTCAGAAGGGAAAAGATAAAATAAAAAAGCCAGGATAAATAAAACACTTCCCATCAGTGCATATGTGTGGATTTGTGCAGGAACCCATAAAGTATCATTCATCACCCGGTTAATAACTAATGAAGAATTCACCAGTGCAGTAAAACTTCCAATAATCCATCCTGCCATGCCCATTAAAAACATGAGTGGAATAATATCCCAGGAAATATTTGCTTTGTAAAACTGGAAGAAAATGCCAGACATGGTAATTATCGTAACAGGTATCACATATATATGCGAAGCCGTTACGCCTAAATATTGTATAGAAAAAGGCTGTACAAAATCTAAAAACACATATTGGAAACAGGAAAATAT
Source organism: Chitinophagaceae bacterium (assembly GCA_039924585.1). Classification (GTDB taxonomy): domain Bacteria; phylum Bacteroidota; class Bacteroidia; order Chitinophagales; family Chitinophagaceae; genus JAFDXJ01. Next base: position 2,544 of record JBDTAN010000221.1, read on the forward strand.
AATAAGCAGCAATGTGGCATTCCAGGAAAATACGAGCACTTTTTTTGTTTTCCAGGATCGCCCTGTAAATTCAGGTATTAAGGTATAAATTAAACCGGCTAAAGTAAATAAGGTAACATTCGATAATGTATCGCCAAAAAAGAAAGTCATATTGTTTAAAAGAAGTGCATCAAAAATTAGTGCTTTCTCAAAATACTGGTAGAGATAAATAAATAACAGGGACATTCCTACTGCAATGGCTAAAATTCCCGCAAGAAAACTTATAGTAGTAATGAGTATAATTGGAGGTAATTCTTCTTTATGCTTGGCTTTTCCAAAATATTGCCAGCCAAGTATTTTTGATAAACCTCCCAGTTTTTTTACTAATGAAAACAAGACATGTATAGTGCCTGTTAGCAAAGATATACACAAGATCATTAAAGATATTATGGATACTGGAATTGACCATGAAAACCAGGTAGGGTCTTTGAAAGTTAAGGGATACTCTATATTAGAACCCGGGGCAAATTTTCCGATCAGCGTGCTAATTGCTAAGCCAGTTATACCAAATAAAAAAGTAGTATATACAAAATAACCCACTTTGATATTTAGCTTTACATAGCGCGTGCTTAATAAATACCAAACTGCTGAAAAAGATATGCTGAATAATGTCATTATCATTCCCAAACCATGAAGCGTCATGAAAGCATAGAAATTTGCCAGTAATAATTTCATCTTTTCTCCCTGGCTATAACTCATTAAAAAACCCAGGAAGATTAATAATGGAAAAGTAACCAGGAAAGTAATACCCCAGGTAATAGCCAGTCTTCTTTGCTTCCTCAATTCAGATAATTCCAATTGGATCATAAGGTCTTTTATTTTTTTACTGAATATGAATTGTGGCTGTCATAAAAGGATGCGCAAGGCCACAATAATCTAAACAGAGAATCGTATATTTTCCTTTTTGTTTGAAAACGTATTGCAATTCAGTTGTATAATGAGGTATTGCCTGCACTTGCGTTAATAGCTCTCCATCACTCGTGTATAGTGCAAAATTATGCGTGACATCAGCTGATGTTACGATGAA
>JBDTAN010000222.1:0-4196 GCA_039924585.1 Chitinophagaceae bacterium
GTGACGTGTTTTATTTGCATAGCCGTTTACTCGAGCGTTCTGCAAAAATTATCACCAATGATGATGTTGCAAAAAATATGAATGACTTGCCGGAATCAATTAAACATTTGGTGAAAGGTGGTGGTTCACTTACAGCTTTGCCGATCATTGAAACACAGGCTGGTGACGTATCCGCGTACATTCCTACGAACGTGATCTCTATTACAGACGGACAGATATTTTTGGAAGGAAACTTGTTTAATGCAGGTATCCGCCCGGCGATCAACGTAGGTATTTCTGTTAGCCGTGTGGGTGGTAATGCACAGATCAAATCAATGAAAAAAGTGGCTGGCACTTTGAAACTTGACCAGGCTCAATACCGCGAACTGGAAGCCTTTTCAAAATTTGGTGGTGATATGGATCCGGCTACAAAATATGTAATTGAAAAAGGTGCAAGAAATGTTGAAATATTGAAACAATTACAATATAGCCCGATGGCTGTGGAGAAGCAGGTTGCTATTATTTATTTGGGTACACAAGGTTTATTGCGTGATGTAGCAGTGAAAAATGTAAAAGCATTTGAAGAACATTTTTTAGTGGAAATGCAAAACAAATTACCCGAAGTATTGACTGAGTTTAAGAAAGGAAATTTGCCAGAAGATGGTGTTGCAAAATTGGTGGAACTTGCCAAAGGAATAGCAGAACAATACAAATAGCCTTTTACTTTTGAATACATTTAAAATCCCGGAACGCCGGGATTTTTTTATTTGTATTCAAGCAACATCCGTAGGTGACGATGCGATTTTAATTTTACAAAGTTTGAATTTTCTATCGCTGCATTTTGATTTTTAAAATTACAAAGCCTGCTAGCCTGACTAGCATTGATTGAAATTAAAAAACCTTTTTATATAACTAATGTATTACAACTCCATGTAAGAAAATTATACAGAGTTGCAAGGAGGGAATTACACAGAATTACACAGAGAACCACGAAGTAGCATAGCGTAAAGCCAAAGAAGGCGTGGAGCAACATACTTTAAAAATGTCCGGGACAGTCCGTGTAACAAGGAAGATTACACAACGGAAAGCTTGGAAATACTGCTTAGTTTACTGAAAGTATCAGTGAGTCTCTATAAATTGCCATTCAAAACACAGTTTCAGTTGCCCAAATTTCTGAAAGTACAAGAGTGCGACGCAACGAAGTCAAATTGAAAAACAGTAGTTGGGAACCAAAAAAATTAATTTAATAAATGAGCAAAAATTTAATTCAAAAACGTTCAACCATCAACAAGTATTCACAAACACAAAACCAAAAACAATTCCTTCCAACAAGCAATAAAAATCATTTTAAACGATCTTCCTCCACTCCTTTAAAAGTAATTTTCACCGGGAGAATTTTTCCATCTTTATCAAAAAACATTTTATCAATACATACCACGCGGTGATTGGCATCGGTTTCGCCCAATGGCCTGCGGTGATACACGATATACCAGGTATCATTTTTTAAATTATGAAAAATGGAATGATGCCCCGCGCCGGTGGCGACACTGGTATCTTGTTGTAAAATTTTCCCCACTCTTTTAAAAGGGCCGAAAGGTGTACTTGCAATTGCATACGCAACAGAATAATTGGGGCCGGTCCAGCCACCTTCACTCCACATCAAATAATACATATTGTTGCGCAGGAACATCATCGGACCTTCCACATAATTCTCCGGCGTAATTTCTTTAAAAATAGTACCATCCGCAAATGGAATAAATCCGGTGAAATCATTTTTTAATTGCGCAATATTGCAATGCCGCCAGCCACCATAAATGATATAATATTTTCCATCATTGTCTTTAAAAACAAACTGGTCAATCGGCTGTGCGCCATTATGAAATGAATCAATTAATGGTTTGCCCAAATAATCATTGAAAGGGCCGCCGGGATTATCTGCAACGGCTACGCCAATGCCACCTTTCTCTTCATTATTTTGAATATCATTCGCGCCAAAAAATAAATAAAATTTCTGATCTTTTTCAATAATTGCCGGCGCCCACACAGCCCGCTTTGCCCATTTCACATTCAATGTGTCCATCACTTTATCGTGCTTCGTCCAGTGCACCAAATCAAGCGATGAAAATGCATCAAAAAAAACCTGCTCATTATAAGGTGCGGAATATGTTGGATAGATCCAGTATTGATGTTGAAAAATTGCTGCTTCCGGATCTGCATACCAGCCCGGGAAAACAGGATTTCCGGATGTTTCGTTGGTCTTTTTATCCTGCGCATTTAACAGGCAACAATTTAAAAATAAGATGGAAAAAATAAATATTCTTTTCATAGAAGTTTATTTGTTTGTTTGAAGTTAGTCAAAACTTACTGAAAATATTTTGTCAATAATAGGTTGTTCATCTTTTACCGTTCATCAAAAAATGCATTTTTGCTCATTAAAATAAATCATAGCTTGTAAATACTAAAACGAATTGTATGAGAAAAAAATATTTTACTTTAATGATAGTCACGCTTTTTGCCACTACTTCCTTTGCGCAGAAAATTCCGCAATCGCCTTGCGGCACGGACCCGGTTTACAGGCAGTTTGATTTCTGGATTGGAGAATGGGAAGCCTATAATTTGCAGGGAAAAAAATCCGGTGATAGTAAGATCAGTTTGATATTAGACAGTTGTATTGTACTGGAAGAATGGACGAGTGTGCCTATACCCGGCATCTTTGAATATAAAGGAAAAAGTTTCAATACCTATAATGCTGCAAGTAAACAATGGCAGCAGTCCTGGGTGGATAATGTGGGTGGAAGTACCAATTATACTTTGGGAAAATTTGATGAAAATAAAATTATATTTCAAACAGAGCCTTTTCAATTTTCAAAAGATACAATGGCCATTATGCGGCTCACTTTTTTTAATTTAGGAAAAGATGAAGTGCGGCAGTTTGCAGAAATTACGAAAGACAATGGAACTACCTGGGCCGTGCAATATGATTTGGACTACCGGAGAAAAAAATAACAGCTGTAAACTATTCCACGGGGAAACCTGCTTCTATCCATGCATACAATCCACTATCAAGATGTGCTACATTTTCGTAGCCCATTGATATCAAAGTTAACGAAGCCATTGCGGAACGCACGCGGGATGCGCATTGCAGGATGATGCGTTTATTTCCATCAAATTCAGTCTTGTAATAAGGCAATTCCGGATCGGCATAAAATTCCAGTAAACCACGGGGCGCAGTTATGGAGTTGGAAATTTTTCCATGTTGTTTTATTTCTTCACTTCCGCGAATATTAATTAGTATGGCATTGCCATTTTCTATTTCTTCTTTTACCTGTTGCGGTGAAAGGTTTTCAATTTTTTCTTAAGCTTCCAGTACGAGAACTGTTGCGGATTTATACATAACTGAAAGTTGTAGATATTAAAAGAATATTTTAATCAAATTACATAAAAGCTAAAATCACCAACGAAACTAAAATTAAATTTTACCACGAGTTTTATACCGTGGCAAAATTTTAATTTAAAGTATAAAATCTAAAAATCTAATTACAACAATCCGGCCCGCAGCAAGTTGCTTTTTCAGCATAGACTGTAATGCTGAAGATACCGGTATCACCTTTTTGATAATTTTTTAATTCATCTTCATTTAAATATTTTTGAAGAATATCAGCAGGAATATTAATCGCTTTCTCTTTTTGAATTGTGATATTAGTAAAGCCATTTGATTTTATTAAATCCATATAGGTTCCTTTTTGAATTGCGCCAGAGACACAACCTGCATACATTTCCGCATCCTGCTGAAATGATTCTGGTAATTCGCCAACCAGCACCACATCAGAAATACTAAAATGACCACCGGATTTTAGTACCCTGGATATTTCTTTGAATACGGCATCTTTATCCGGTACTAAATTCAGGACACAATTACTAACGATCACATCGGCAATATTTGAAGGCAGCGGCATATTATCAATATCTCCCTGTACAAATTCCACATTATTATAACCCAGTTTGGCTACATTTTCCCTGGCTTTTGCGATCATAACCGGCGTGAAATCCACACCGATCACTTTGCCGGTTTCACCTGTTTCGGCACGTGCAATAAAGCAATCATTCCCGGCACCGCTGCCGAGGTCAACCACTGTATCGCCTTTTTTAATTTTGGCGAAAGCCGTTGGCAGTCCGCATCCCAGGCCGAGATCTGCATCCGGGTTATAACCTTTCAT
>JBDTAN010000223.1:0-13481 GCA_039924585.1 Chitinophagaceae bacterium
CGGCCATGAATTGACACACGGCGTAACACAATATACTTGTAATTTAAATTATAGCTATGAGTCTGGTGCGATGAATGAAAGCATGAGTGATATTATGGGTAAATCAGTTCAGTTCTGGGCTAAACCAAGTGATGTAAACTGGTTACTTAGCAATGATATGAATTGGATCATCCGCGATATGAGCAATCCAAATGCACAAGGCCAGCCAGATACATACAAAGGAACAAAATGGTATACTGGTTCTTCAGATAATGGCGGTGTACATACCAACAGCGGTGTAGGTAATTTTATGTTTTATTTACTTGTAACTGGCGGTAGTGGTACAAACGATAAAGGGAATTCATATAGTGTATCTGGTATCGGTCTTTCAGAAGCTGACCAGATCTTATACCGTTCTCAAACAGTATATCTTACTTCGACTTCTCAATATGCAGACTGGAGAACAGCTTGCATAAATGCTGCAACAGATCTTTATGGTGCAGCTTCAAATGAAGTTACGCAAGTTGAAAATGCCTGGTATGCAGTTGGTATTGGAACTGCAGGAGGCGGTGGAGGTACTTGTAATATTCCTTCAGGTTTAGCTTCTTCTGCATTGACTGCTTCAACTGCTACTTTATCATGGAGTAATACCGGTGCGGTAAGTTATAACCTTCAATGGAAAGCGGTATCATCTGGTTCATGGACAACAGTAAGCGGCATTTCCGGAACATCTTACAACTTATCCGGTTTGGCTACTTGTACAAACTATCAATTCCAGGTACAGAGCGTTTGCAGTGGCAGCAGCAGTGCTTACAGTAGTGCGGCTACATTCCAAACCACAGGTTGTACCGGTGGTTCATATTGTACAAGTACAGGTACTACTACTTATGAATATATAAATAAAGTTATCCTTGGCTCAATTTCTAATTTAAGTGGTGATAATGGAGGATATGCAGATTTCACTGCAAAATCAACCAATATTATTTCAGGCCATACGTATAGCTTTAAGGGCAAAGCTGGTTTCCATGGAACTTCTTACACAGAATACTGGACTGTTTACATTGATTACAACCATGATGGTGATTTCAATGATGCCAATGAAACAGTTGCAAATTTTACAACAACTTCAGCAGCTATTGTAACTAAGACTTTCACAGTACCTTCAGGAGTTAGCAATGGTGCTACGCGTATGCGTGTACAAATGCATTATGGTTCTTATAGCACAGATCCATGTGCTACACTGGATTATGGTGACGTAGAAGATTATACAGTGAATATAAGTGGCGGATCTTTCAGTGGCTTCTCTTCACCTAAAGAAGAAACTACAAATTCCATCCTAATTAGCCCGAATCCTGTAACCGGTACTTCTGCAAACATGACTTATAAAATTGCAAAAGACGGTAATATCCAGGTGAAAGTGCTGAATATGAATGGCCAGGTAATGCAAAACATTGATCTTGGAAGTCAATTTGCAGGAAGCCATAATTATACGCTTAATAGCCTTAACAAACTTGCTTCCGGAACATATATGATAGTAATGGAACAAGACAACCAGGTTGTTAACCGTACAAGGTTTGTTGTAACACACTAATTGTATTTCTTTTCAGACTTATAAAATCTGCTCTTTTTTAAGAGCAGATTTTTTTTATTTAAAATTTTAAGAATAGAGGGATTTAGGAAATGTAAAAATTATAAGAGGAGAATTGTTTAATCGCATTTGTAAACAATCTTGCGTGTGTAAATAATAGATAGCCAAAAACTATTAAAGTTTAGAGAAACATTTTACCAATAATGAAAGTAAACTTGATATATAGCACTAGATTTTTTTGCAATCCATTTTACAAAAACGGCCATATAGTTTTTCATATTGGGGAACTATTTTTGAAATATCAAACCGTTCCGCCTGCTTAAAAGCATTTTCCTGGAACTGTTTTAATTTTTCATCATTTTCTAATAGTTCCAAGGCATAAGAGCTCATTGCATTAATATCACCGACAGGCGCGCAATAACCAGTTTTCCCATGAATATTTATTTCTGGTAAACCGCCTGCGTTCGTGCTGATAACAGGCGTATGTGCGGCCATTGCTTCCAAAGCTGCAAGCCCAAAACTTTCATACTCTGAAGTCAATAAAAATAAATCAGATATAAGCAAGATCTCTTCAATTTGTTCCTGCTTTCCCAAAAAACGAACATCATCATGTACACCCAATTCCTTGGTCATTTCTTCAATCATTGGTCTTTCCGGGCCATCGCCGATCATGAGCAATTTTGAGGGAATTTTTTTGTTCACTTTAGCAAAAACCTGCATGACATCTTTTACTCTTTTGACTTTCCTGAAATTGGATGCATGTGCCAGGATTTTTTCTCCATTGGGTGCAATCACTTTGCGAAAAGCATCTATTGGTTTTTTATTAAAGCGAGAAACATCCACGAAGTTGTAAATAACTTCAATGTCCTTCGTTATCTTGAATGATTTATATGTTTCCTCTTTTAAGTTTTTCGAAACTGCAGTGATTGCATCACTTTCATTTATCGAAAAAGTGACAACAGGTTCATACGTTTTATCTTTTCCCACAAGGGTGATATCGGTTCCATGGAGCGTGGTTATAAATGGAATCTTAGTACCATTTTTCTCCACAATTTTTTTTGCCATATAGGCTGCCGAGGCATGTGGAATTGCATAATGCACATGCAAAAGATCCAGCCCATGATTATTGATCACATCTACCATCGTACTTGCGAGTGCTACTTCATAAGGGGGATAATCAAATAAGGGATAAGTAGGCACGCGTACTTCGTGGTAATAAATATTTGCATTGAAAATATTTAAACGAACAGGTTGCTGGTACGTTATAAAATGTACACTATGGCCTTTATCAGCCAATGCTTTTCCAAGTTCAGTTGCCAGAACTCCACTTCCTCCGAAAGTTGGGTAACAAACTATTCCTATACGCATGGATAAATTTTAAACAAAGAAACAATCAATTTATTAAAACAGGTAATCCATTCATCATCTTTGTGTAAAATAACTGTTTATTGTTTTATAACTTAGCAGGTATTGCACTCTAAATGATTTAAACTTAATTTTCTCACCCCCTATTTTTTTTATGAAAAAATATCTCCTGTCCTTATTGATTTTCCCTGCACTATCACAGGCACAGCCTATGTTTCAGCAAGGTATGAACGATTCTGCTTTTTTTAAAATGATTTCTGATAATGTATTAATGAGTAAGTCTGCAGATAAGAATTTATATACTCTTACAAAGAATATCGGCGGTCGACTCGCAGGATCACCACAAATGCTTATGGCGGAAAAATGGGGCGCAGCAGCTTTGAAAAATGCGGGTGCTGACAAAGTTATTTTACAGGAATGCAAAGTCCCTCATTGGGTTCGTGGAAAAGGTGATATGGCATCTGTAACGTATATGCAAAATGGTAAAACAACTACCATGCAATTAAGCATGGTAGCCATTGGAAATTCGGTTGGAACTGGCCCTTCAGGAATTATTGCGCCCTTAATTCAAATAAATTCTTTTGATGATTTAGAACAAAGAAAAGATGAAATAAAAGGGAAAATTGTATTTTATAACTGTCCTTTCCAGGATGAATTTATTCAAACTTTCATGGCGTATGGTACGAACGTGAAATATCGTACACAAGGCGCTAGTCGTGCTGCAAAGTATGGAGCGCTGGCAGTTATAGTGCGTTCCATGACCAACTCTACGGATAATAATGCGCATACCGGCACATTGGTTTATACAGATAGTCTTCCAAAAATTCCAGCAGCTTGTATTGGTTTATGGGATGTAGCGAAATTAGATTCACTTTTTGCAAAAGGCATTTCTATCCAGGCTAAATTGCTTACACATGCAATGATGTTGCCGGATGCAATTGGCCATAACGTAATTGGTGTTTTAAAAGGAACAGAATTTCCCAATGAAGTGATTACGGTGGGTGGTCATCTTGATAGCTGGGATATTAATGAAGGCGCACAGGATGATGGTGCAGGTGTTGTTCAAACTATTGAAATATTACGCGCTTTTAAAGCACTGGGTTTTCAGCCCAAACATACGATACAGTTTGTGTTATTCGCTAATGAAGAAAATGGCGCGAGAGGCGGCGAGAAGTATGCTGAAGAACCACTACAGGAAAATGAGCAACATATTTTTGCCATGGAAAGCGATGCCGGTGGTTTTACTCCACGTGGATTTGGATTTACAGTTAAGGAAAATGCATGGGAAAAAATAATTACGTGGAAACATTTATTTGAACCATATGGCGCGGATCATTTTTCCAGGTATGGAGGTGGTACAGATATAGAACCATTGGGAGAAAAATATGGAACACCTATGTCCAGCCTTTCTCCTGATAGTCAGCGTTATTTTGATTTACATCATGCGGCTGGTGATGTATTTGAAAATGTAAATCTGCGTGAATTAAAATTAGGCGCTATCAATATGGCTGGATTATTATATCTTGTAGATAAATACGGGCTATAAATGAAAAAAAAGAAAATTTTCCGCATCATTATTTTTTCACTCATCATATTCTTCGGACTGTTTTTCTATTTCAGGTTTTACTGGGTTTTTGGAACAGGTACGAAAGCCGGTGTTCTCAATTATTTTATGAAAAAAGGATATGTATTTAAAACCTATGAAGGAAAAGTCATACAAAGTGGCTTTAAAGTAAATGTCCAAAGTAATGAATTTGAATTTAGTGTGTTGAATGAAAATGTAGCAAAAACGCTACTTGATAATGCAGGCCGCGAAGTGGAATTGCATTATATAGAATACTTTGGTGCATTGCCCTGGCGCGGGATGCAAAAATATGTTGTGGATAGCGTGTATGAAGTACGCAATTCACAATATCCTTCAGTGCTCAGTCCAAAATGATGGTTCAATTTATTCCGCTAGTAATAAAAAGATCGCCGGTATTTTTGCTAAAACCGGAGGAACTTTTTTCCAGTCTTTTATTTTTTTTGTTTGAATAGATTCGTGGTCACCGGTTATATCATAACCAATACATAAAAAGGTTTCAGGCTGGCAGGAAGTAAATATTTCCGCTAAAAGGGCATTATTTCGATAAGGCGTTTCAATAAATATTTTCGTACATTTTTCCGCATGAGAATTATCTTCAAGCTCTTTGATTCTTTTTCTACGGGCAGCCGGATCGATTGGCAAGTAGCCGCAAAAATGAAAATTTTGTCCATTTAAGCCACTGGCCATCAAGGCTAATAAAATCGAACTTGGCCCCACAAGCGGAATAACTTGGGCATCGTACAAATGTGCAATAGCAACAAGATCCTGTCCGGGATCTGCAATTCCCGGGCAACCCGCTTCACTGATAATACCAATTATCTCACCATTTAAGATATGTTTTCGAAAAGCTATTTTTATGTTTTCATCTATATGATGTATAGCATACCAGGCATAGTCATCGATAACCATATCTTTCCAGAGTTTTTTAAAAAACCTGCGCGTGGTTCTTTCCTGTTCAGTAAAAAAAACACTGCATTTTTTTATGGTGCCTCTTATATATGCAGGTAAAACATCTAATGCTTTTTCATCACTAGATAAAACAGTTGGAATTAAATAAACGGTTGCTTTTTTTTGGGGTTCCATAAAAAATTTATAAGTTTTCATTTTTTGGTTGCATACTAAGGGTAGCTGCAATTACTGCATATGCCGGCGCCACCACCCACCCTATTATAGGAATAAATTGCATTGCATAAAAAACCAGGCCATTGCCAATGGCAAGCCCTTTATGATTACCAATATAAAAAATACTTTTTGATGCGCTCCATTTTTTTCTTTCAGAACTATAGTCCAGCATACTGAAACCATAATAATAACATTCTACAATGAGTGCGAGCAGGATGGTAAAAATTCCTGCCACCGGTATTAATGATAAAAGAAAAATAGCGACCAGGTAAACAGTTTGCCAGAGTGCGTTTCTAAGGGCGATGGAAATGCCGCGAAACATATCTTTCAACCATTGTGTTTTATTAAAGGATTTCTCTCTTCCATGCAGGATCTGGTCTGTTTTTTCACTTAGGTATGAAAAAAAAGGTGAACCAATTATTAGCCAGATATATTTAAATAAAGAAAAATAAAAAAGCATTTGAATGATCCAAAGTACAATTCCTGAAAGTGTTACAAGGAAACCAATTGCCCCACTTCGCGTTTCATGCAACCAACTTCCCAGGCCGGAAACAGACATGACCCAATCAATAAATGCATTGGCCGTTTTTCCAAAATAATACATGGAAATTACAAAGAGAATACTGTAAACAATACCAGGCACTAGTATCCATTTCCATAATTTATTTTTTTGTATAAATCGGTGCGCGCGTGCATAACTTTGTATTGCAATGACGATTTCTTTAAACAACCCGTTTATTTTATATTTTTAAAAAATCAGCCAATAAAGTTCTCTATTTTTATGACAGGAAAAATATTGCCGGTTTCATTTTTTACAAGGCCTGATGTTGCAATAATAGCTAAAGAATTATTGGGAAAATGCCTCGCTACTAATTTTGATGGGAACTTAACGGTATTGCGCATTGTAGAAACCGAAGCATATAATGGAGCCATAGATAAAGCATCTCATGCATTCAATAACCGGAAAACAAACCGAACAAAAGTGATGTATGAGCAAGGTGGTGTGGCGTATGTTTACTTATGTTATGGAATTCACCAGATGTTTAATATTGTTACGAATATTGAAAATGTACCCCATGCAATTTTAATACGCGGCGGTGTGCCTGTTTCGGGCATTGAAATTATGGCTTCGCGAACCAATAAGAAAACTACTGATACAACACTTAGCCGAGGCCCTGGAAATGTTTGCAAAGCATTGGGAATTCATACGGGGCATAGTGGTTTTGCATTGAATAGAGAAGAAATTTTTATTTATGAAGATGGAGTCAAAATAAAAAATAAAGACATCGGGATTTCTCCCCGGATCGGTGTGGATTATTCAGGTGAAGATGCATTGCTTCCTTACCGGTTTTATGTAAAAGGAAATGACTATGTAAGTGGAAAATGGAGGAAGTAATTTATATATTAAATTTGTGTTTTATCTATTATTAGAAGAAAGATTTTTTAAGAATATTGATAATATTAGCACAAAAAAGGCCGCCAGAAATGGCGGCCTTTTTTAAATTAAAAACACAATACTATCTAACCATTAACTGAGCTTTCTTCACATCAGTACCGTTATAAATTGTAACGGAATAAAATCCTGTAACCAGGTTACCGATATTCATTTGCAAAGAGTTCATCCCTTTTTGAGTATTTACTTGTTGAGTAATCAATACAATACCCTGGGCATTGCTGATCTGAACTTTCACAGAAGCCATATTGTCCTCATTCCATGAAATATTTGCAAATCCTTTAGCAGGGTTTGGTGAAATGTTTACAACAGAAACCTGATCTGTTTTTTGTCCATCATTTTCAGGAGCAAAAGCTACATTACCCACATGAGCCCACCATGTTCCCCATTTGTCAACTGGCTTCAAAGAAAATTCCTGAACTGTCCAGAAGCTACCATCTGTAGGGTCAACACTGGTAGAAGTATAATCTCCCCAATTATAAGTAAGGCCGGCGCTTCCTCCTTCAAAATAAGAAGCTAATCCTTTTTTATAAATTTTAGATTTACGCAAGCTACTCGCAGCATCTGCACCATTGCGGTATGAATACGCAGCACTTGGATAAGTTGTTGAAGAAAATGCGTTATAACTCAGTAAAATATCGCTATGAGAATTTACTGCAATACTTGGAAAAGCATACATATTCACGTTAGAATTATCTTCAACTCTTCCCAATTGATTAACAGCTCTTGTTGCTACTGTAAAATCCCAATATTGTGCTACTGCTCTTGTTGGCGCTGCGGCAGGCAGGTAAACAGTATGACTTGTATAAATATGACTGTTTCTCAATACGGCTCCTGTAAGTTTTGTATTGCCTAACCATATTTGATTGGATGTGCCATTTTGTGAACCATAAACAGGAGTGGAACTCCATGGGCTAGCTTTCGTAACATATCCATCGTAATTGTAAGTTGGAGCTACTAAACTTCCGCCAACGTGAACTACATATATATAGCCAGTATCTGAACTACTGCCAGAATTTGAAACCAGGTAATGATTATTAATAGCTGCATCCTGGGTTTCCACAGGGCTCATAGAAAAAAAGTTTGCATCTTCAACAGAGAATACGCTTGATAAAGTCCCTGCTGTCATTTGCGCTACTGACATCAGGTAAACTTTGGAAGAAACAAAGGCGAATGATGTCGTGTCATATTGCATTGTAGTAAATGTAAACCAACGGTTACTGTAACCCATTTGCGGTGCATCCTGAATATAAGTTGGGCCGAGGTCAATGGAATACAAATTCCAGTTACCAGTTGGGTCATTTGTAACGGAAGCACCAAACAATTCTACATAATCACCTGTAGTTAAACTTCCACCTAATGAAGAGATATAATAATGACCCAGGTTGGCGTCATACTCTATATGTGGGTAACCAATTGCAACAGCACTACCTGCAAAACCACTCCAAAAAGAATCTACAGGCATTGATAAAACCAGGCTTCCTGACTTATCTGAAATAACATATTCCTGGTTATTGGTATGCATAACATAGGTTGGTCCTACTGCACCGCTTGGATCAGGAGGGAAAATTTTACTCCTGCTTTCCGTCGAGCCTTTAAATGCAAGCAGAGGTTTTGGGCTACTTAAAATCCGGTCATCATTTCCATTGTTTGAAAAAGAATTTGCTACCGGTAGATCTACATTCGTACCAGTTGATTTGCTTTTTGGCAATAAAGGAGAATTTACAAAAGTCCTTGGTAAGTTCGCCAACTTGTTCATTTTATTAGCAATAAACGGGTTAACTTCCGTTGCTGCTACAGGATTTTCCTGTTGCCTTAAGCTTACAGTTTTGAAGTTGATACTACTCTTTGTAGCAACTTTCGAGGGTACGAACTGCTTCTGTGCCATAGTAAAGAAAGGCGAAATGATCAGACACGTAATCATTGAGCGTTTTAGTAATCTTGTTTTCATGTAATTTGGTTTTAGGAAATGAAATTATGTTATTTTTCTTTTAAAAATTTTTATTAAAAAAATTTAATATTTGACAATACAATTTTTTTTGAGTTTCTATTTTCTTGAGTGACTTTTTAAAAATAATTTGTTGCAGTTTAAATAACTATACTATTTTCAAAAAAATAAAACAACCAAATTTATTAATTTTAAAAACAAAAAAAATGAAACCTAGTTTACAAATTCAACTAATGTGCTTTGTGATTTTATTCGTACTTGTATCCTGCAATAAGCAAGAGGATACATTTGCTAAACAGGATTTAAATCAGACAATGGCTTTAAAAGGAGGAAGTTTTCATGTAGGTCAGCAATATGGGGGCGGGATTATTTTTTATCTTGATTCTACCGGGCAGCATGGACTTATCGCAGCCAAAACTGATACAGAAGAACCTGCTCTATGGGCATACAAAGATTCATTGCTGGGTGTACGATCTTCTAAAATAGGAGCTGGCAAAAGAAATACACGCAAAACCTATAATATATTAGGTGACCAGGGGGAAGGATCAGATTATGCTGCACTCAGGGCGTTGGAATATTCTTACAAAGGGTTACACGACTGGTATCTGCCATCAAAAGAAGAATTGAATTTACTATTTCTTCAAAAAGATATGATTGGAGGTTTTTCACCTTATGCATATTGGAGTTCCACAGAGTATGACGTAAACCTTGCCTGGTTTCAGAATTTTTCCAATGGCCAGCAAATTAAGTCAGATAAAACTACTTCCTACGGAGTTCGCCCAATAAGGAGCTTTTAGTTTTACACTAAAAATTTATCCGGTTAAATAATGCAATTGTACTTTATATAAAACCGAAGGCATATAATTAGCACCTATTGTTTGCCAGAGCAAAGAAATTTTAGTGACATCTAAATTGCAAAATTCAACAGTAAATTTTTCAATGATCTTTGCAGCCATATTTGAATTTTGTGGAGTGAATACAGGCTTTTGATGAAAAAAAGAAATAACCCCGGAAATACTGTCCAGGCTTTCTGTGTAATTCGCCGGATTGAAATGTGCAGATATTAATACATATAAATTAATGTGCAGCAAGGGAGGAGCCAGGTTATTTATTTGTGCGAAATTTCTGAGAGATAATTCTTCTTCAATATTTACAAGCGTTAGTACAAGTTGATTTTTATGCTCACCGCTTGGGGGTTTTATTCCTGTAACAATAGCAGGATTTTTGTCTGAATTTTTCCGGGTATTTAGCTCGGCAGCAATACATGTCAATGCTTCCCGGATCATTTTTTTATAAAAGTATGAAAAGTATTGAACTTGTTCCCATGCTTTTATGATAAATTCTCCTGCACATTGTCTCAGAAAAAGCTTGTTTCATAGGCGTTAGGCTATGAAATCAAATACAATAGAAAGTAAATTTTCATTTTTTTTTAAAATATTAAATATTTTTGTTGCCCGATATACCGGAACCCCTTACCTTTGCGCTCCCAAATAAAAAATTTGGGTTTATGCTATGTCTCAGAGAATCAGAATAAAATTACAATCATACGATCATAACCTGGTAGATAAATCAGCTGAAAAGATCGTAAAAACAGTAAGGACCACCGGTGCTGTAGTTACTGGGCCAATTCCACTGCCTACACACAGGAAGGTTTTTACAGTTTTGCGTTCACCACACGTAAACAAAAAGAGCCGTGAACAATTCCAGTTATGTACGCATAAAAGATTATTGGATATTTATACATCTTCATCCCGCACAGTAGATGCACTGAGCAAATTAGATTTGCCTTCAGGGGTTGAAGTGGAAATTAAAGCATAATTTTTATTCAGCTTTTTGCTGAATAAGATTAGTTCTTATAAACAGGCATCACCTCTCAATCCCGATCTTCGGAAGAAAAGAGCTCTGATCATTTTTGAAAATATTTCTTTAACCAAAACAGTTAAAGAATAACATATAAACAGGCCCTTCGAGGTTTGTTTACTGCCGGTACTTCCGATTTCTCCTAAAGAGAAAAAAAACGAAAAGGTCGGTGGCAAACAGGAGATGGATTCCGATTAATCGGAAGTCTCCACAACCAATGCGGGGCAAAAACCGCAACAACAATGAAAGCAATCATTGGAAAAAAAATAGGGATGACCAGCATCTTTACGCAGGATGGAAAACAAACAGCCTGCACGATTATAGAAGCCGGACCCTGCACAGTAACCCAGGTTAAAAGTAAAGATACCGATGGGTACAATGCATTACAACTTGCATTTGCCGATAAAAAAGAAAAACATGCCACCCAGGCAGAAATTGGCCATTACTTAAAATCTTCATCTACCCCCAAAAAATTTGTAAAGGAATTCCGGGAATATTTCCAGGAAAAGAATGCAGGGGAAACAATCTCTGTTGACATATTTGCCGAAGGCGAACTTGTGGATGTTGTTGGTACTTCCAAAGGAAAAGGTTTTCAGGGTGTTGTAAAACGCCATGGTTTTCATGGTGTAGGAGAAGCATCCCACGGCCAGCATGACCGTTCAAGAGCGCCGGGTTCTATCGGTGGATCTTCTTATCCTGCAAGGGTTTTTAAAGGCATGCGTATGGCAGGCCGTATGGGAAATGACCGCGTGAAAATGAAAGGCCTTAAAGTGGTAAAAATATTTCCTGAAAAAAATTATATCCTTATTAGTGGTTCCGTTCCGGGTCATTATGGCTCTATCGTTTACATTCAGAAATAATATTAATAGATAACAATGCAATTAGACGTTTTAAATAATAAAGGAGATAAAACCGGGAGGTCGATTGATATGCCGGATGAGATTTTTGGAATTGAACCCAATGATCATGTTATTTATCTTGCCGTAAAACAATACCAGGCAGCGCAGCGCCAGGGAAATCATAAGGTGAAAACCCGTGCGGAAGTAAAAGGTTCCAGCCGGAAATTACATAAACAAAAAGGAACAGGCGGATCCCGTAAAGGAAATATTCGTAACCCCTTATATAAAGGTGGTGGTACCGTTTTTGGACCTAAGCCACATGGTTATGATATTAAACTGAATAAAAAAGTAAAGGATCTCGCTAAAATGAGCGCACTTACTTATAAAGCAAAAGAGAATGCTATCGTTTTATTAGAAGATTTCAGTTTTGAAACGCCTAAAACAAAAAGCCTTCTTGAAGTGATGAAAGTTTTGGGTATTGCTGATAAAAAAGTATTAATAATATTGCCTGATTATGATGATAACCTGTACCTGAGCTGCCGGAATATTCCAAACGTGGCAAGCACGCAATTATCTGATATGAACACGTATGAAATATTAAATGCAGATACTCTGCTTATTATGGAAAATGCGGCAAAAATATTTATTGAAGAAGAAAATGAAGTAGCTGAGGTAGCATAATTCAGCAGAAAAAATTAATAAAATTCAAACTATAAGCGATGAATCCGGCAGACGTTCTCATAAAACCAATTCTTACTGAAAAGGCAAATGCCCAACAGGAAAAATTGAGTAAATATACTTTCAGGGTTAGCCCGCGTGCAAACAAACTGGAAATCAAAAAAGCGGTGGAAGCATTTTATGGCATCACAGTAATGGATGTGCATACTGTAGTTGTACCGGCCAAAACAAAATCACGTTTTACAAAAGCCGGATACCTTAAAGGCCGTAAACCTTCTTATAAAAAAGCAATGGTGACGCTGGCCAAAGGAGATACCATCGATTTATACGCAAATATTTAAATTAAAAAATAATAGCCGGCGTAGCTGAAAATTACGTCAAAAAAAGTAACAGAAAATGGCACTTAAAAAATTTAAAGCAATTACAGCAGGAACCAGGTGGAGGATTGGTAATGCGTATGCTGAAATTACGACCAACGAACCAGAAAAAAAATTACTGGAAAAACAGCATAGTAAGGCGGGCCGTAATTCTGATGGCCGCAGAAGTATGCGTTATAAAGGCGGCGGACACAGACACCATTATCGCATTATAGATTTCAAGCGTGATAAGCAGGATATGGATGCAAAAGTTTTGACAATTGAGTATGATCCAAACCGTACGCCTTTTATTGCTTTGGTAGAATATAGTGATGGAGAAAGAAGATATATTATCGCACCGCAAGGTTTACAAGTTGGTACCAATATTATTTCAGGAAAAAGTGTCGCACCGGAAATTGGTAATGCATTACCAATTAAAAGTATGCCACTGGGTACAACGATTCATAATATTGAAATGCAGCCGGGCCAGGGTGGAAAATTGGTAAGAAGCGCAGGTGGCTCAGCCCAATTGACCAATAAGGAAGAGAAATATGGTATTATTAAAATGCCATCCGGTGAATTACGCAGGGTATTAATTAATTGTATGGCAACTGTTGGTATCGTTTCTAATAGTGACCATAGTCTTGAAACCGCTGGTAAAGCAGGAAGAAACAGGTGGAAAGGGGTGAGGCCACGTGTACGTGGTGT
>JBDTAN010000224.1:0-3363 GCA_039924585.1 Chitinophagaceae bacterium
CCAAAAAAAAGCACTTTTCCCTTTATTATTCCCGCATCAATAATTTTTTTATTTTCCTCCATCACTATTATAATATCCTCCTGAAAAAATTTTTATTTCTTTTTTAATAAAAAGTAAAGGAATAAAAAATAAGGCAAAGCACAAGCAACTGCCCCATAAATTCAAAGATAAAAGATCGCCATATTTTCCATCAAACCATATCAATGATTTTGGTGCTGCACCGGTCGCCAGTAAAATTCCCACGGCAATGCCCGTCCAGACAGAAAGGTGAAATGAAATTTTTGGCATTTTTTTATTCCAAAATAAAAACACTGGAGCCAGTCCGATAACCATTGTACCACTGATCGTACTTGCCGATAAAATATCTGCACCAAAAAATATAGGTATTGTTCCAATCAATGCAACAATGGCCATTACGATCCGTCCTTTTGTAATACTGGCTACTGATTTTTTCCCCAAATCAACTACTACCAATTTGGAAGATGATGAAAAAGTTGAATCAATGGTTGATGCCGCAGATGTGATCATAATCATGTTCATTACCAGCATGACAGCAGTGCCTAGTAACTTACTCACTTCCACCGTAGCCTGTCCTGCAAGTCCTTTAAACCGTGCAAAAATACCAATGAATGAAAATAAAAGAATACATAAAAAACCGATAACAGTTGCAGCAGTATAACTTTTTATAGTCTTCTCCGGTGAGCTCACAAAACCCCTGTCAGTCAATACTGGATCATGAAACGGGTAACTAAATATTTGAATGAATACAGCAAATAATAAACTCAGTCCGCCCTTCATGCTCCATTCACCAGAAGTAAAATACGCTGTAGCCGGCGCATCTCCTTTTGGTAAAATAAATATCAATAAAATAAAAAGTAATACACCAAAAAATATCATTTGAATGGAATCAGTTATAAGAGAAGTACGCATGCCGCCTTTTATGGTATAAGCCAGCGTTAAAGCAGTGAATACGATTGCGGCCAGGTAAAATGAGCTACTCCCCTGTGCTCCAAAATAAGTACCTATTACAGTTGTATTTGACCACACTTCATTGAAGAGTCGTATGCCGATCAATAATGAAAATAATCGTACTGCCTGCTTGCCATATTTTGAAAATAAAAAATGATGAATGCTTTCAAATTTTCCCTTCTTTCTTAATTTATAAATGACAATGCCACCGATCAAAAAAGAAAAATAATAACAGGCATACGATAAGCCGCCGATAAACCCATATTCCAATCCAAGGTTTGCTGCATTCGCAATGGACTTCGCGAATATCCAGGAAATGACCAAACTGCTGGTTAGTAAAAAAACTGTTGGCTCCTTTCCTTTACCAGATTTTGCTTTAAAAAATTGCTGGATAGAATTTGCTTTTGGCGCAATAAAAAAAAACACTACGCCAAAAGCAATTAATATGATCCATTGTATTGTAAGTATACTCATCGTACAATTTTAATTTTCCCACCAACCTTTACTATTATATGTATCACCGCCAATATGTGCTACTGCAGCATCGTAATTTATTTTATTAGCAGCCTGCTCCGTTGTTGGATAGCGGAAACGTACAGGAAAAATATTATTATTTAAATTATCAAGTGGTATCGGTAAAACCGGGAAACCCGTTCTGCGTACATCTATCCACGCTTCATAGCCATTTAAAAAATTAGAGATCCATTTTTGTGTCATTATTTTTTTCAGGTCATCCGTTCCATTCAGCGCCACGCTATCGCTTGCAAGATAACCCGGTGGAACAGTTGTATAAAAATATTCATGCGATGCAGTAATTGCTTCATTATAATACATGGATGCATCACCGGAAATAAAACCTTTTTGTGCAGCTTCTGCTTTTAAAAATTCAAGTTCTGCATAAGTCATCAAAGGTGCATTTACACCGGAAGGATCATCGCGAAAAAGGCTTCCTATTAAAGAGATGTCATTTAAATTATACGCGTTCTGGCTTTCTTTACTCAAACCATTTGGCAGTCCTTTGAACATCGGGTCACCTGCTGAAACAGAGAGTGCAGTTGGTTTGTAGTAAACACCTGTTCTTGCATCATCTAATGGAACCATTATATTTTCCGCCGTTTTACTCATGCGCACATCTTCATAGCGTCCTTCTCTTTCATTGATAAGATACCACTGATTGGGCGCAGATGCGAGGAATGGAATCACCGCATTTTCTGCATTACTTTGAATCAGCATATCATCATTTATCAAGGTCTGTAATTGTGCAGATACATCTACTTTTTTACTTATGCGTACAAGGTAACGTACTTGTAAAGAATTCGCAAGCCGTATCCATTTGTTTAGATCTCCCTGGTATAAAATATCACCGCTGATGGTGGCTGTAGTGCCGGAAAGCAATGCCACAGCCTGTTTCAACGTTGCCAGAATTCCATCATCGCCCGTATATATTGCTTCTTGTGTGTCATAAGCAGGAGAAAAATTTCCATCATTAAGGCCTTTTATTGCTTGTGAATAAGGGACATCCGTCCATAAGTCAGTAAGCAAAGATGACAGCATGGATTTCATAATCATCGAAACGCCGGTATATGCATCATTACCCAATGGTGAAATTTCTATACTATTCACATCATTGAGCAATTGATAGGTATTATTCCAAAGTTCCGTATTGGTTCCTACATCATACCGATCGATGGGAAAAAATTCAATATTACTGGTAAGTTGTGCCAGGAGGTTTCCATTTTTCCAACCCTCTTCTGCATTATTTTTTGCTGCCTGGTAAATCACATCTGACAAAAGAAATTGTGGGTCCACCTGTTCCGGCGCATTCGGATTATCATTGATAGATGAAAGATTTTTTTTGCATGAAAAAAAACAAATGGACATCGCACAAAAAAGTATAATAATTTTATTTTTCATATTCCTATTTTAAAAAGTGATGTTTAAATTTATTCCATAAGAACGGCTGGAAGGAAGCGCCATATCTTCTACGCCATTTACATACTTTCTTCCCTGCACTGCATTGCCTTCCGGATCCACATTCGGGTTTTGTGTAAAGAGTAAAACATTGTTTAAAATAATTCCCAGGCGCATACTGCTGGCATTTATTTTATCGCTTACACTTTTGGGGAATGCATAGGAAAGAGATACCTGGCGCAGTTTTACATACGTTGCATCAAAAATGGCCGTAGCTTCATTGGCGCGGTTATAATATTGATTATAATAATCTTCCGCAGAAATAACCGTTGTATTAGGTACATATTTGGGATTATCAGCAGTACCAATATTCGTGATACCATCGCCCACAATTCCTGTTTCGCGACCGGGTAAAGTGGATGCCAAAACACCGGATGTACTGCCCAATGAAAAAGTTCGTGAAAGAAAAATACCACCTTGTCT
>JBDTAN010000225.1:0-13115 GCA_039924585.1 Chitinophagaceae bacterium
GGAAGACTGGGTTTAAAACACATTTTTACCCACAAACAATAAAGTAATTCCCACTTTTCAAAATTTTTAAAACTGATGCATCTCATATTTTGAAATGACATCCGTCATGTGCATGGCAGCGGCATAATTATATTTTTGTCCCTGAAAAAAAATGAATTATGAGTGCAATGGTCGTTCTTCTCTGTGCAAGCATTTTTGTTGCATTAATTTTTTTATTTGCTTTTATATGGTCAGTGAAAGATGGTCAGTATGATGATGAATTTTCACCGGCACATAAAATTTTATTTGAAGAAAAAGAAAATCAAAACTAAAATCTTTTAGAAATTTAAATTAGCTAAATCGTATGAATACGGAACCATCCAGAGATCAGAATATTTCCGGTAGTGAACCAATTTTAAGGCCGGGTGAAGGTTTACAGGTTGAAACATTTTATTATGATAATAGAACAGTAAAGAATTTTGCATACGCCACACTTTTCTGGGGATTAGTGGGCATGCTGGCAGGCTTATGGGCAGCACTTAGCCTGGCCTGGCCGGCTGTCAACCTGGGTTTACCTGCAACTAGTTTTGGCAGGATGCGGCCTGTACATACAAATGCAGTCGTTTTTGCCTTTGTAGGAAATGCTATTTTCTGCGGCGTTTATTATTCATTGCAACGCTTACTTAAAGCCCGGATGTGGTCCGATAAACTTAGTAAAATTCATTTTTGGGGCTGGCAAACAATTATATTATTGGGCGCAATCAGTTTGTGGATGGGTTTTACCCAAGGAAAAGAATACGCTGAACTGGAATGGCCGCTTGATATAGCCATCACTGCAATTTGGCTTGTATTTGGCGCGAATATGCTGGGTACTATTCTGCATAGAAGAGTTGCACATTTGTATGTAGCAATCTGGTTTTACATTGGTACCTGGGTTGCAGTTGCAATGTTACATATTGTAAATTCCATCGCACTTCCTGTTTCATTTACAAAAAGTTATTCCTGGTATGCCGGAGTGCAGGATGCACTGGTACAATGGTGGTATGGACATAATGCCGTTGCTTTTTTCCTGACAACACCCTTTTTAGGTCTCATGTATTATTTTGTACCGAAAGCAGCGAATCGTCCCGTTTATTCTTATCGCTGGTCCATCATACATTTCTGGGCATTGATCTTTTTATACATCTGGGCCGGTCCGCACCACTTGTTGTATACTGCTTTACCTGAATGGGCGCAAAGCCTGGGTACAGTTTTTTCCATCATGCTGATAGCACCATCCTGGGGCGGTATGCTAAATGGCTTGCTCACTTTACGTGGTGCCTGGGATCGCGTGCGCGATGATGCTATTTTGAAATTTTTTGTAGTCGCCTTGACCTGTTATGGAATGGCCACTTTTGAAGGGCCAATGCTTTCATTAAAAAGTGTAAATGCAATCAGCCATTATACAGACTGGACAATCGCGCATGTGCATGTGGGCGCTTTGGGTTGGAATGGTTTTCTTGCCTTTGGTATGTTGTACTGGCTATTGCCGCGTATTTTCAATACAAAATTGTATTCTCAAAAATGGGCGAATACGCATTTCTGGATCGGTACACTGGGCATTATTTTTTATGTAATTCCATTATATTGGGCAGCGTTTACACAGAGCCTGATGTGGAAACAATTTACAGATGATGGCACATTGCAGTACCAGTTTATGGAAACTGTGAATGCAATACAACCAATGTATGTATTGCGGGCTTTAGGTGGCTCATTGTATATCAGTGGCTTGGTTTTAATGATCGTGAATATTTCTAAGACCATAAAATCAGGGAAACTTATTCCCAATGAAAAAGCAGAAGCACCTTCCTTACCTGAAAATTATAAATACAAAGAAGAAAAAGGTCATTGGCATAGCTGGATAGAAAAAAGGCCGGTACAAATGATCTTTTTATCATTGATTGCTGTAGGAATTGGCGGTATGGTAGAAATGATTCCAACCTTTTTAGTGAAATCAAATATTCCAACAATTGCCAGTGTGAAACCCTATACGCCACTTGAATTATATGGAAGAAATATTTATATCCGTGAAGGTTGCTATACCTGTCATTCTCAAATGATTCGTCCTTTCCGTGATGAAGTGGCACGATATGGTGAATATTCAAAAGCCGGCGAATTTGTTTATGACCATCCATTTCAATGGGGTTCAAAAAGAACAGGTCCGGACCTGGCTCGGGAAGGTGGAAAATATCCTGATAGCTGGCACTACAATCATTTGCTGGATCCTACTTCTATGACTTCCGGCTCATTAATGCCACGTTATCCCTGGCTATTTGATGATAAAATCGACAAAATGAAAACCTATGATATGATCAGGGCAATGAAAAAATTAGGTGTACCATACGCGGTAGGATATGAAAATATTGCGAATGATGATGTGGATATGCAGGCGTCAAAAATTCAAAAGAATTTGGCGGGAGATAAAATTGATGTTGCACCTAATGATGAAATAGTTGCATTGATAGCTTACCTGCAAAGATTAGGAACAGATATAAAAGCTGAAAAAAATTAAACCATAAAAAAAATTCAACATGAAATTTATAAATTATCTCACGAGCATCACGGGCGTAGAAATTTACCCGCTTATAACACTGGTACTTTTTGTAGGCATTTTCATTCTTGCAACAATATTGGTTTTTTCAAAAGATAATGAAACAATCAACAAGATTAAAAATCTTCCACTGGAAGATTAAATACAACTATTTCCAACATTTATATATTTTATATGAAGCGTTTATTCACCATATTTTTTCCCGTTATTGTTTGTTTATTTTTTTCGACAATAACTTTTGCGCAGCAAAAAAATAGCACAACAAATTCCTCATCTGTGCCTGCAGTAGCCTGGGTGATGTTATCACTGGCTTTGTTATTCGCCGGTGTAATTTATGTGTTGGGAAAAGTTGTTTTTATAGCCTATAAAAACAATGAAAGAAGAATTGCAAAATTGAAGGGAACTATTTTACCAACTATTCTATTGATTACAATAGCTATACCCTGGAAGGTTTCCGCCCAAATCGAAACCGATACAGTGAATGTAGTAATAAATGGGCCTTCTTCGTTATTTGGAATGCCTGCTTCTACTTTTTATTTATTGCTTAGTGGCTTAATCCTCGAATTGATCATCATTACTTTTTTAGCCAGGATGTTTTATCATTTTTCCGGTTTGAAAAAAGAAAAAGTAATTGTACCGGAGACTGAATTAATCCAAAAGAAAAAATTCAGGTGGCTGGAAAAAATGATGAATACCAAAAGTGTGGATCCGTTGTCTGAAGAAGAAATAAATCTTGGCCACGATTATGATGGCATTGGTGAATTGGATAATCCCACACCTCCGTGGTGGCAATGGGGCTTCGTAGTGTCCATTATTTTTGCAGTAATTTATTTATATACACATTTGGTTTCTCATAGTGCGCCCAACCAGTTACAGGAGCTTGCATTTGCCAACCAGGAAGCGGCTGAAAAACAAAAATTATACTTAGAAACATCTACCGGAAATGTAGACGAAAATACAGCGGTTTATTTATCAGATCCCGCAGACCTTGCGGAAGGTAAATCAGTTTTTACTTCAGTATGTGCAGCTTGCCATGGTGCAGATGGAGGTGGTATTGTAGGCCCAAATCTTACAGATGATTATTGGCTGCATGGCGGAAGTATAAAAGAAATTTTTAAAACCATAAAATATGGTGTGCCCGAGAAAGGCATGAAAAGCTGGAAGGATGATTATCCGCCAAAGAAGATTGAGCAGATTGCAAGTTATATTCATTCCATCCATGGTACAAAACCGGCGACTCCCAAAGCGCCACAGGGTGATATCTACAAAGATTCAACTGCTTCTAATTTAATAGTGACAGATTCGTTGAAATAGAAAAATGAAAAGTGATGAGTGCATTAAATGAACCGGATTTACAATGGATAGAACACGAAAGTTTCAGAGACCATCTTTCAACAGTGACAGAGGATGGTAAACGAAGGTGGATTTTTCCTTTTAAACCCAAAGGAAAATGGTTTAATAAAAGAAAGATAGTTGCCATATTTTTTTATGCAATTTTTTTTATTACTCCATTCATTTATGTGCATGGCAGGCCTTTGCTTTTATTTAATTTCCCTGAAGGGAAATTTATATTATTTGGTTTTGCATTCTGGCCGCAAGACTTTATCATTTTTGGCCTGATGATGCTGGCTTTTATTTTGTTCATCGTCATTTTTACCAATGCATTCGGCCGTATATTTTGTGGCTGGATTTGCCCGCAAACCATTTTTATGGAAATGCTTTTCCGCCGGGTAGATTATATTGTTCTTGGTAATGCACAAAAACAAAAATTGTTAGCCAAAGCATCCTGGAAAGGTGCGAAAGTTAGAAAATATACACTTCGCTATTCTATCTATTTTATATTATCATTTATTATTGCGAACACTTTTTTATCCTATATAATTGGCGTTCAGGAATTAAAAAAAATCGTTACAGAACCGGTAAGTATGCATACAGGTGGATTAATGAGCATGTTCATTTTTACAGGTATATTTTTTGGTGTATATGTTTTTTTAAGAGAGCAGGTATGTACCAATATTTGTCCGTATGGGCGATTGCAAAGCGTATTGCTCGATAAGAATAGTATCGTTGTTGCATATGATTACCAGCGCGGTGAACCAAGAGAAAAATATAAAAAAGGTGACCAGGGTGAAGCTGGTGATTGTATAGATTGCAACCAGTGTGTGAATGTTTGTCCCACCGGTATTGATATCAGGAATGGTACGCAGCTGGAATGTATTAATTGTACTGCATGCATTGATGCCTGCAATTATATTATGGAAAAAATCGACAGGCCTAAGGGACTTATCCGTTATGATTCGGAAAACAATATTGCAGAAAAAATACCATTTACCTTCACTACAAAACTTAAAGCATACAGTACTGTTTTAGTTGTATTAATTATAGCAATCACCGCATTGCTTCTTACCCGTAAAAATGTAGACGGCACACTAATGCGCACTTCCGGTATGATGTACCAGGAGCAGGGTGCAGACAGTATTTCAAACCTATATAATATCAAACTCACCAATAAAACATTGAAGAATGATACGCTTCACGTTCGGCTTGAAAATTTCACCGGAACAGTGCGGCTTGTTGGAAATCCTTTAATCGAATTAAAACCAGAGCAACAGGTAGCAGCAACATTTTTTGTAGTGCTTCCTAAATCTGTAATCAAAGAACGTAAACAAAAAGTGGAGATTGGTTTATATAATAAAGATGGTATAGTAAATAAACTCACTTCAACTTTCCTGGGGCCAATTAGCAGGACTCATAAAGAATAGAACGATATTTTTTTGTTTAAAAAAATTACGCATGAAAACTATTACAAAAATTGAAAAGCCCTATGGATTTTGGAACTGGGGAACCGGTATTGCCATTGCCATAATAGTATCCGTTGCTGCAATGAGTTTCTTAGTGTATAAGAGCACACAGGTGACTTATGATATGTCTGAGAAAGATTATTATGCTGCCGAATTGCAATACGATAAAACTTTCAATGCGGAAAAAAATGCAAATGCTCTTTCCCAATCTTTAAGCATTCAACAAAGTGAAGATTATCTAACCATTCATTTTCCCGCAGAATGTGCAGGCAAAACAAAAAATGGATCAATTTATATGTACCGGCCTTCTTCTGAAAAGCAGGATATTTCAATCCCGTTTCAATTAAAAGATTCTCCTGAAATTTATATTTCCAAAAAGAAATTTATTAAAGGTCTTTATGTGATGAAAGCAAGTTGGGAAATGAATGGAAAACAATATTCTGCCGTAGAAAAATTTTTTATCCAAAAGCCATAAGACTTGATTATACCAGTTTTATTTTCAGCATTGGCATTGGGCTTCTTAGGAAGTTTTCATTGCATTGGGATGTGTGGCCCGCTGGCACTTTCATTACCGGTAAATCATTTACAGGGTTTCAAAAAAATTGCGGGTGTTTTGTTATATAATATGGGCCGAATTTTTATGTATGCAGTCCTGGGATTTATTTTAGGCTGGATAGGTATGGCATTTCAATTTTTTGGCTGGCAGCAGTTTTTTTCTATCTTTTTAGGGATCATTTTGCTCATTATTTTTTTAATGAATGTGTTGCATCAAAGAATTTTAAAAAATAATTCACTTGTCAGTGGATGGAATAAAAAAGTCATAGAAAAGTTATCAGGTTTATATCAAAAGAAAAGTTTTTCGGGCGTTTTTTTTATTGGATTATTAAATGGTTTATTACCATGTGGCCTGGTATATATGGCGATCGCAGGTGCTTTGGCTACTGCAAACATTTTGTACAGTAGTTTATTTATGGCTGCATTTGGTGCAGGCACTTTACCGGCAATGATGGCTGTTTCTTTGGCCGGCGGTATGATGCCTATAAATATCAGGATGAGTATAAAAAAAATTTCTCCGTATATAATTGGCGTTATGGGTATCATCCTCATCCTTCGTGGAATGAACCTGGGCATTCCTTTTTTAAGTCCGGAACTCCAGCATGCAAATGCCATTGAATGCCATCCTTAAAATTTCAAATCCATTTTTAATAAGATATGTATGCAGCAATTACCTGCATAAAAAAAGCGCAGGTTTTTTACCCCTGCGCTTTTATATTAATCATTAAAAAAAATACTTATTCAATCACCAGTTTCTGGTTGCTTGAAACACCATCTCCAGTGATTCTTACGTAGTAAACACCTGAAGCAAGAGCCGGTAATTGCAATTGCATATATTGGCCGTTCATAGTGAATGTTTTCACTTGTCTGCCTTGTGCATTTACAATCGTGATCTTGAGTTCTTTGGTATTACCCGGAACAGTGATACTAATCTTCTCTTTCGCAGGATTTGGAGAAATTTTGATCGCGTTATCTACGCTGCCAAAGTTTAGATTTTTCACTACAGAATAACTAAAGTGGCCATCAAAGTCCACTTCGCGCAGGCGATAGTAATCCATTCCTTCTACAGGTTTAGAATCTGTATAAGTATAGTTGTTCACCTGGTTACTGTTTCCGGAAGCTTTCACAGTGCCGATCACACTAAAGTTAGTACCATCATTGCTGCGTTCAATATCAAACTTGTCAGCATTGATCTCAGTCAATGTATTCCATTTCAACAAGCTGGTAATACCTTGTTTTTCTGCGGTAAAATTACCCCAGGTTACAGGCAATGAACCTGCTTTCAGGTAAGTAACAGTATCTGAAACACCTTTAACTACACCATTATTATCTAAAATCGATGCAATATTATAAACTGCAGAAGTACTGGTTAGTTTGATATCATCTACATACCAGCCATCTCCACCCTGAACATTATCAGAGGCGAAAACAAACCTGATTTTTACAGCCTTACCTGCATAAGCAGCAAGGTTTATAGTACTATTTATAAATGTACTACCACCTGAATTTCCGGTAAACGCTTTGCGGCCTGCTATATATGAACCGTAGTTCGCTGAAATTTGTCCATTATATCCATTCATGGTAAATTTATCAGCAACATCTAACCACGTGGTGCCACCATCTGTACTGATTTCTACTAAACCACCATCATAACCTGATTCACAATTATATAAATGCCAGAAACTTAAAATGCTTGTGCCCTCTATATTATAAGCATTTACAGTTGTAAGTTCTTCGTCTGAAGCGGAAGAAAGATCCGCTGCTTTGAAGGAGTTTGGAGCACTGTGACTCTTATCACTCGTAACGGTCCAGGTAGTTCCTGTAGTAGAAGTATTCACCCAATCTGCAGGTATACTGTTGCCTACAACTTGTTCATCTATAAATGTAGTTGGCGGGAAATAACTTCCTGCATTGACAGAAACTACAAATGAGTAAGTAGCCGTAGTTCCAGCTAAAACGGTTATATTATTAAATGTCACTGTACGATTTATCGCGTTATAAGTACCGCCGCTCACATACGTTGTATTTGCAGGTATTGTATCTGTAATCACCTCATTTGCTATACCACCACAAAAACTTGTTGTAATAGAGAATGTGTAAGTCAGTTGTTCACCATCTTGTGCAGAATCTTTATCCACATGTTTTGTGAATGTTGAACCCGTTGGAGTAGTGAAATCTGCCATACCATCATTAATGGTGTTAGTGCTTCCTTCACTTGCATAAATTCCTAACCCTCTTTTTGCAAATGCATCCCATATAATACAACTATATTGACCACCATACAAAAGTGTATCTGCTTTTAAAATTGCATCACGGCCTGACACAAAACCAGGACTACATTTCTGTAATTTCAATCCGGTAGTTACCAGGTTCATTGCTATATTATTACCACCTGTGCCATTACCATCAAAAATATTGGTGTTGATACCCTTATTCTGGATCAAATCCCAAGTCATATCCCATAAAACTGTGGTCCAGATTTCACCTATATTATGAACTTCACCACCTGTGTTGGAACGGATTGCGTAAGTCCATGGATCAATTGCAAAATTGGTTGAGTAAGGATACGTACGTATACCAGCTCCGGTTATAGGCTGATTAAAAACATATGTTCCAACCGGATGTGCATTTGCTCCATCAGTTACTTGAGCAGTTGCCCAATTTGTTGTAACCATTATAGCAAAATAATCGCTCCAGCCTTCTCCCATTTCTTCGCCGTTGTTTAAACAACTTGTATTATTTGGCCCGCCTGTTAAACGATTAGAAATACCATGTGTATATTCATGGGAGATTACGCCATTATCCACATCACCGTCAAGTTTTGGTGAGCCATTAAATAAAAACATTTGCATCCTCCCATTACCTCCATCAGTTGGTGTGGAAAAATTCGCATTATTGCTGCCGGAACCATCCTGTGCATCTGCAAAAACATAGTCAGAACCAGCACCACCACGTCCCATATTATTCCTTTGGAAATTACCAGAAGGTTCATCGAAACCATATTGGTAGGAGAAATCATGCATGATATTATTCCAATAGAATAAATTGGTAATATTAAAAGGCTGATTTTGAGCGTTCGTTGGATCCTGTGTAAAATCCGGGGGATAGTCAAAAGTCAGGTCAGGAACAGGGGTAGAAGAATGTGCGCCTTTTCCAAAACCATTATTTCCATTACGGTCTTCCTGTGCTAGTACATTATTACCATTGGTGCTGTCGAAAGTTGTAGTTCCATCATAATTCCATTTGAAAGTTGTAGCGTTGTTACCAACACCTGAAAGCTCCCATGGATTATTTGATAAGGATGGTACTCCACCAGGATGATTCGGGCTTTCTGCAGGGAAAGCAACTACAAGGTAAGAGCCATTTCCCTGGTCAAAAAATCGTTGTTTTTGCGCTTCTAACTTTTTGGATACTTCAGGTGTAGTATTTGATGCCGCTACTTTATTAGCGGGCATATCCCAATTGTCATACACAGTCAGGTTATCTTTTCCAATCACTTCACCTTTCAAAGCGTCTACATTTACCAACCAATAGTCAGATGCATTAATTGGCTTAATCTCAATTTGCCAGGTCAGTTTTGCCTGGTTTGTTTTTTCATCAAACACCCACATTTGGCGGGCTTTTACATCCACATCAGAAATTCCTAATTTTCCGAAAACTAAATCTCTTCCGTCATTGATCGTTTTTAATGGAGCAATGTTGGCAGAAACAGGAACGTTCACATTTGCTGCAGCAATTCGTACAGCATCAGATGAACTAATTGCAGGCAAAGCATTCTGACTGTTTGCAATTGCAATCATCTTGGGAACCCGTGTTCCTTCAACCGAAACGGCTTTGCCATTTTTAAAACCAATTGTTTGTATGGAGTTATACACGTCCACACCTTTATAGGTTTGTTGTAAATACACCAGGAGTAAGCCAGTTTTGTTATCCTGGTAAGCCGAGGAAACTCTCGAATTGGACTGATCGTCCGTTGTTAACACAAGCTTGTTCGCATTTTCGCTGATCAGTTTCATTACTGATTCATTACTGATTACTTGCTGGGCTTGCATTTGCGTTCCGCAAAGCAGCGTTACAAGCAACAGAAAAAATGGGTGCTTTAAAGCGTAAAAACATTTTTTCATAATAAAATTTTTAATAAATGGACTGTAAATCTAACAGTAAATCCTAAAGAGGCAAATTATTGATGCATTTTTTTGAAAAAAAATTTGATGAACATATCAAAATATTTACCATACTGGCAAATCTTCTATAAATTCAAAGCTACCTTCTTTCACTTTTGCTGCAAAGGATTGGCGTCCATTTGTGATCACCAATATGTCTGTTTTTAATACCTGGTGATAGATCAAAACTTGCTTTAAAATACTTTCCTGCAAAGGAATATTTTCTTTTTTGCATTCAATTAATATCCAGGGCAAATGATCTTTATATACAACGATGTCAAACCTTTTTTTCATCTCTCCCAGCATGAATAATTTTTCCAAAGCAATGCAGGCACCGGGATACTTTTTTTCCTGAATTAAATATTGAACAAAGTTTTGACGAACCCATTCTTCAGGCGTTAACTCCAGCCATTTTTTTCTTATAACATCAAAAATAATGGTTGCATTATTTTTCTTTTTTATTTTAAAATCATGATCGGGAAAATTGATCTGCAGCATCTACAAATATAGGCATGCCCTTAGGTTGTATATTTACAAAAGTTGCAAAAGTTTTTTTCAAATTTTAAATGTGTGATGAAATGGATGAAAAAGTTTTATTAGAGATCAAAGATTTTTCTGTTTCATTTTTATCCAATGCAATTTATATACCTGCCGTCAATAATATTTCATTACAAATCAATGTAGGCGAAATGCTCGCTGTAGTGGGCGAATCCGGTTCCGGTAAATCTGTAACAGCACTTTCTGTGTTACAATTATTGCCTGCTTATCCAGCTACACAACAAAAAGGGAAAATTTTTTTTCATATAAATAACAATACCATTTCTCTTACGGAAACTGATTTCAAAACCCTGGAAACTATCCGCGGAAATAAAATAGGAATGGTTTTCCAGGAACCTATGAGTTCATTAAATCCCGTTCAAACCTGCGGTGCACAAGTTGCTGAATCTTTAATAATCCATAAGAAAATGCATGCCGATGAAGCTCGTAAAGAAACGATTCAACTTTTTAGTGAACTCTCGCTACCAGAGCCTATTTTAATTTTTAATAAATATCCGCATCAGCTCAGCGGGGGACAACAACAGCGTGTAATGATAGCTATGGCTATTTGCTGTAAACCGGCACTATTAATTTGCGATGAACCCACCACTGCATTGGATACAATTGTTCAAAAAAATATATTACAACTCATCAAATCTGTTCAGCAAAAATTTCAGATGGGTGTTTTATTTATATCGCATGATTTGGGTGTAGTTGCTGAAATTGCCGACCGGATCGCCGTGATGTATAAGGGTGAAATTGTTGAAACAGGAAATACGGATTCCATATTAAAATCACCGCAACATCCATATACAAAAGGTTTGCTATTGTGCCGCCCGGCTTTGTATGAACGCGGTGAAAAGTTACCCGTGATAGATGATTTTTTGAATAACAATATCAAAGAAAAAAACCAGTCAGATTTTTATAGAGAAAAAGAAAAATTTCAAAAAATAATTAAAACCAAAAACGATGCACCAGTTTTAATTTCCCTTCAATCTGTGAATGTGGCTTTTAAAGGAAAAGAAAGTTTTTTCGGGAAACCTGCCGCATCTATGCAGGCCGTAAAAGATGTATCCTTTGATATATTGGAAGGTGAAACACTGGGCCTGGTGGGTGAATCCGGTTGCGGAAAAACAACACTGGGCCGGGCATTATTAGGATTACAACCAATAACAAATGGGAAAATTTTTTTCCAGGGAAAAAATTTAGCACAACTCACTGAAAAAGATATGCGGAAAATGCGCACACATATCCAAATCGTTTTCCAGGATCCTTATTCTTCACTCAATCCGCGCATCCGCGCCGGAGATGCCATTACAGAACCCTTAAAAGTTCATTTTAGTAACTTAAATTCTGGAGAAATTAAAAAACGCGTGCATGAATTATTAGATAAAACCGGGCTCGGCCTCGATTTTTATAATCGGTACCCGCACGAATGCAGTGGCGGGCAACGGCAGCGCATTGTTATTGCCCGCGCGCTTGCGCTCAATCCATCCTTTGTGGTTTGCGATGAAAGTGTATCAGCACTGGATATGAGTGTGCAGGCACAAATTTTAAACCTGCTCAACAGCCTGAAAGAAATTTTTCAATTCACTGCATTGTTTATTTCCCATGATCTTTCTGTAGTCCGTTATATTAGTGACCGGATACTCGTGATGGAAAAAGGGCAAATTATTGAACGCGGCAGTACGGCGGACATTTATGAAAATCCTCAAACTGATTATACCCGGAATCTGCTTGAGTCAGTGCCGGGGCGGGACTATTTTAAAATGGAAAATGCACCCGGATAATTTTTTTTATTAACAACTTTTTTTGACGTAACTTTGCGCACTTTTCATTGCAAAAGTAACTACATGGCACAGCCGCCCCGTAAGGCGGTGGCAGGTAACATGTAACCTGTTTATCTTAATTTAAAAAATACATGAAATTATCCCAATTCCGTTTCGACCTTCCTTTAAACCTGATCGCTCAAAATCCCACCAAACGCCGTGAAGACAGCCGCCTGATGGTGATCGAGCGCAAAACCGGTAAAATTGAAAACAAACAATTCAGTAATATCCTGGATTATTTTGATGACAAGGATACTTTTGTAGTGAACAATACCAAAGTGTTCCCGGCACGCATGTATGGCCGCAAAGAAAAGACCGGTGCGAAGATTGAAGTATTCCTGCTGCGCGAATTGAACCGCACCAATAAACTCTGGGACGTGATCGTGGATCCTGCGCGCAAGATCCGCGTAGGCAATAAATTATATTTCGGGGAAAATGATGAACTGGTAGCAGAAGTCATTGACAATACTACCAGCCGTGGCCGAACCATTCGTTTTATATGGGAAAAAGATGATGAAAGTTTTCGCGAAGTGTTGGCTTTTCTCGGCGAAACACCTTTACCCAAATATATCAAACGCCGCCCGGATGAGGAAGATAAAGAACGCTATCAAACCGTTTATGCAAAACATGAAGGCGCTGTAGCTGCACCCACCGCGGGTTT
>JBDTAN010000226.1:0-5126 GCA_039924585.1 Chitinophagaceae bacterium
CCTAATTGAAGCTTGCGGTTTTCTTTATCAATACCCATAATGATGGTATCAATGTTTTCACCCACTTTAGTATATTCGGAAGGATGATTATATCGCTTCAACCAGTTCAGGTCGCTGATATGGATCATTCCACCAATTCCAGGTTCCAGTTCTACAAATACACCATACGGGGTGATATTTTTTACCAAACCAAGATGCTTACTTCCTTCAGGATATTTATTTTCTATAGTATTCCATGGATCTTCTGAAAGCTGTTTGATAGAAAGACTCATTTTGCGTGCGTCTTTATCAAGTGTTACCACTTTCGCTTCGTATTCATCATTTAGTTTGAAAAACTCTTTGGCATTTACTGGTGTATTTGCCCAGGTAATTTCGCTTACATGCACGAGGCCTTCAACGCCCGGTTGAATTTCCAGGAATGCGCCATAGTCTTCGATGTTCACTACTTTGCCTTTTACATTTGCACCTTCATGGATCCATTCTGGTAAAATATCCCATGGATGCGGTGTCAATTGTTTGAGGCCCAGACTGATTCTCTTTTTATCATCATCAAAATCCAATACAACCACCTGGAGTTTCTGATCCATTTTAAGCACTTCGCTTGGATGGAAAATTCGTCCCCATGAGATATCAGTGATATATAATAAACCGTCGAGGCCGCCGAGATCCATAAATGCGCCGAAGTCGGTAATATTTTTTACAGTTCCTTCCAATACCTGGCCTTTTTCCAGTTTACTCATGATCTCCGCCCTTTGAGCTTCAATATCACTTTCAATTAATGCTTTATGAGAAACCACTGCATTCTTTATTGTTTCATTGATTTTAACCACTTTAAATTCCATGGTTTTACCAACAAACTGGTCATAATCAGTTACAGGTTTTACATCAATTTGTGAACCTGGCAGGAAGGTTTCCATACCAAATACATCCACGATCAAACCACCTTTCGTTTTACTTGTAACAATACCGGTAACCACTTCGCCGGTTTTATGTACTTCCATAATTTTTTCCCAGGCGCGATAAATCCTGGCGGATTTGCGGCTAAGGTTCAAATGTCCCTGCCTGTCTTCTTTTTCTAACACCATTACTTCCACTTCATCACCTATTGATACACTTGGAAGATCCCTGAATTCATTCAGGGAAATCATACCATCACTTTTAAAACCAATATTTAAAACAGCATCTGTTTTGGTAAGCCCTACAATTGTTCCGTTGATAATTTCTCCATCTTCAATTTGTACAAATGTGTCATCATACACTTTGTCATATTTTTCTTTTTCCGCATCTGTGTATTGGGAAACGTTGCGTTTATCAATACTCCA
The DNA here is from genome assembly GCA_039924585.1 of Chitinophagaceae bacterium. Taxonomy (GTDB): domain Bacteria; phylum Bacteroidota; class Bacteroidia; order Chitinophagales; family Chitinophagaceae; genus JAFDXJ01. Next base: position 1,323 of record JBDTAN010000226.1, read on the forward strand.
GTCAAAATCATCGTGTGGTGTTTTTGTTTCTTCAGCCGGTGTTTCCTTTTGGGTTTCAGGTTCTGCTTTTGTAGATTCCATTTTGTCATCAACTGCAGTTTGCGCAGGCATTTCAGCATTTGCAGTTTCAGTTATTTCATCATTTTTTTCAGCAACCGGTTCTGAAACTGTTTCGTTCACTGTTTCAGCAGGTGTGGAATTTTCTCCGCCAGGTTCATTTGTTGCCGCTGTAGCGGGACTCTCAATCTGAGTTTCCGGCTCCTGGTTTTCAGCGTTTTGATTAACAATATTATTTTCGCTCATAAAATATCCCGAGGGTTTTATTTCGGGGCGGCAAAAATAAGGAAAATCCCTGACTTAACAAACACGAAAGTGTTGATTTATGAAGCCAGTTATTGAAGGGAAAAATTAGGATTGAATATAATTTTTCAGCTCTGAAATGGTATCTTTCTGGGATAAAAGTACTTCAGATATCACGTCGTAAATAGAGATGAAACCAACCAATTTTTCTCCATCCATTACGGGGAGATAACGTAGTTTCTGACCGGTAAGGATTTTCATACATTCTTCCACGGAATCTGATTCCGTAACAGTAGTACAATTTACAACCATAATATCTGCCACAGTTGTATCTGTGGATGAATGTCCTTTTAAAATAACTTTCCTGGAATAATCGCGTTCTGTCATGATACCGAGAAACTGATCATTTTCCATTACTACAACAGAACCAATATTTTTATCTGCCATAATATGGAGCGCATCAATAACTTTCGTGGATGGTGGAACGGTGGTAATTTCACGGCCCTTTCTATCTAAAATATCGCTGACTTTACGCATGCTGTAAATTAGCTTTTTTATTTTAATTAGAAAAATATTTTAAAAAAATATGTATGCTAAAAGAACAAAATTTGATATTCCACATTTTCATGAATTCTATTTTATAGTTTTACAACGATAATATAAATATGAGTAACCCGGATTTGCATATTGACCCTTCATCCATAACGCCAGCTGAAAAAGAATTTGAAAACAGCATACGGCCTAAAGTCATTGATGAATTTTCAGGCCAGCCACAGTTGATTGAAAACCTGGTTGTTTTCATAAAAGCTGCAAAATTGCGCGGCGATGCATTGGACCATATTTTATTTCATGGCCCGCCGGGATTAGGGAAAACAACCTTATCACGAATTGTTGCAAATGAATTGGGTGTACAAATTCGCGAGACTTCCGGGCCGGTGATTGAAAAGCCTGGAGACTTAGCCGGTTTACTCACCAACCTGGGTGCGAATGATGTTTTATTCATTGATGAAATTCACCGGCTCAGTTCGGTAGTGGAAGAATATTTATACGCAGCGATGGAGGATTTCCGAATTGATATAATGATTGACAGCGGACCAAATGCGCGCAGTATTCAACTTAATCTTCAGCCCTTTACATTGATTGGCGCTACTACAAGAAGTGGTTTACTCACAGCGCCATTGCTTTCCAGGTTTGGAATAAAAGCCAGGCTGGAATATTACAATGCCGATATTTTGAAAACCATTGTGGAAAGAAGCGCTGCTATTTTATCTACACCTATAACTTCTGAAGCTGCTTATGAAATTGCACGCAGGAGCCGCGGCACGCCACGTATTGCCAATGGACTTTTAAGAAGAGTGCGGGATTTTGCGCAGGTATTGGGTGATGGAAGTATTGATATGAAAATCACACAGTATTCCCTGAAAGCATTAAGTGTAGATGAGCATGGCCTTGACGATATGGACAATAAAATTTTAGCGACAATTATTGAAAAATTCAAAGGCGGGCCGGTTGGTATTACTACGATTGCCACTTCTGTAGGTGAAGAACCGGGAACCCTGGAAGAAGTGTATGAACCATTTTTGATACAGGAAGGATTTATCCAAAGAACGCCGCGGGGAAGGGAAGCGACATTAAAAGCTTACCAGCATCTTGGTCATGCAGCACCTCCAAAAGGCAGGCAAAGCAGTTTTTTTGATTAAAATTTATTTATAAAAAAAGACCTATAAGTTTTTGAAATCTTATAAGTCTAAAGCTTTTTAAAAACCTATAAGGTTTCTAAAACCTTATAGGTTTGAACTTATTTATGGCGCTACTAAGCGGAAACCATTGCCATGAATATTTACGATCTCGATCTCATCGTCTCCTTTCAAATATTTACGGAGTTTGGCAATATACACATCCATACTGCGGCCGTTAAAATAAGTATCGCTGCCCCAGATTTTTTTCAACGCTTTTTCGCGGGCGAGCAAATCATTTTTATGTTCTGCAAGCATTTTCAGTAACTCATTTTCTTTGGGAGAAAGTGTTTGCATTTGTCCGGCATGTGATAATTCACGCAGGCGGGGATTGAAATGGTAAGAACCCAAGTCAAATTGCATGTTCTCGCTTTCTTTATTGAAGTCCTCATTTCTTTTAAGGATTGCTTTTATTTTCAGCAATAAAACTTCACTGTCAAATGGTTTAGTGATGTAGTCATCTGCACCAAGTTTATACCCTTTGATGATGTCTTCCTTCATGGTTTTTGCACTCAGGAAAAATAAAGGCATATCGGGATCTATATCGCGGATCTCTTCTGCTACTGTAAATCCATCCATGTTTGGCATCATTACATCGAGCAGGCAAATATCATATTTTTCGCGTTGGAATGCAGCGAGGCCAAGCCTTCCGTCACGTTCCAGGGTTACATCATAATCATTTAATTCAAGGTAGTTTTTTAAAACCATACCGAGGTTTTGATCATCTTCGCATAAGAGAATCTTGTATTTTTTATTTTCCATCTTTCGCGTTTTTTACAAATAAAATCTAATTCAGTCAGCCATTATAGCCAAAAGCGAGTAATTTTTTGTTAAACAATCATGTGTTTGCCATAAGGCTTTTCTATATTTGACAACTATTTTCACATGGAATATACACTAAAAAAAACACTTGGCCAACATTTTCTGAAGGATGATTCAGTTATAAAAAAAATTATTGCTTCACTTGCTGAATCAAAATCTACAACCAATAATTTATTGGAAATCGGCCCTGGTGCGGGTGCACTTACAAAATATTTACTGCAAGTTCCGTCCATCGATTTCAAAGCGGTAGAAATTGATCATGAGAAAGTTGTTTTCCTGCAAAAAAAATTTCCTGCATTGAAAGGTAAATTAATTGAAAAAGATTTCCTGGAAATGGAGCCGCCGTTTGAAGAATCATTTCGCGTTATTGGGAATTTTCCGTATAATATTTCTACACAAATTTTGTTTAAAGTATTAGCCTGGAAACATTTGGTGCCCGAAATTATCGGCATGTTTCAAAAAGAAGTAGCGCTGCGTATTGCGGCAGCGCCGGGTAATAAAACGTATGGCATCACGTCCGTATTGGTCCAGGCATTTTATGATGTGGAATATTTATTTGATATCAGCCCGCAAAGTTTTACGCCGCCGCCAAAAGTAATGAGTGGAATGATCCGTTTAAAAATCAGGAATGAATTTCCGGAAATGCGCAATGAAACTTATTTTTTTCGGTTGGTGAAAAGTGCATTTAACCAAAGAAGAAAAATGCTGCGCAATGCAGTAAAACCTTTTTTTACAGAAGACGTACTTAAAGATGAATTGTTTAACCGGCGTGCAGAAACACTGAGTGTAGATGAATTTGCACAGCTCACTTTCAGGATGCAATAAAAAGAAGATGAAAAAAATAGAGATAAAACCAATTGTAATGATCACCGCAAAAGTGCATCCATTTCTCTTGGATCATTTTGAAAAAATTGGATATACAATTTGGTACCAGCCGAATATTTCT
>JBDTAN010000227.1:0-2860 GCA_039924585.1 Chitinophagaceae bacterium
CCATTTTAAAAACGCATCATTATTCCCAAAAATATGGTCTAGATGACAGTGGGTATTAATGAGTTGACTCATGCGTAGTTTTTTTTCTGCAATAAATTTCTGCAATATTTCTGTTTCCGCGGGAAAAAAACAGCCGGGGTCTATCAGTAAAGCCATACCCATTTCGTTATACATTACGTATGTATTTTCCTGGAATGGATTGAATGCAAATACTTTTATATTGATCATAGCGTTTTTTTACAATCGGTTTACAACTATTTATACTAATTTTAAAATTCTAAAAATCGGATATGCAAGATAAACACCTTTGGCCGCGATTGGGCATTTTATGTATGATCTTTTTACTGCCCTTTTTTGCTCAGGCACAGGTAAATACAGTGACGTTCGGCAAAAATCGCCTGCAATACAAGAAATACAACTGGCAGTATTATCAAAGCCAGAATTTCAATGCGTACTTCAATGGAGATGGGGAAGACCTGGGAAAATATGTAGTCGAAATTGCGGAGCAGGAACTGCCTGAATTAGAATCTGCCGCAGAATATTCGCTGCGCAATCGCGCAAATTTTGTGATTTATAATAATTATGATGACTTTAAAAGCAGCAACATTGGCCTTGGAATTGACTGGCAAAATTCCGGCGGCCTGACCAAACTCGTGAACAATAAAGTGGTTTTATTTTATGATGGTAATAAAAATAATTTAAAAGATCAGATCCGCCAGGGTATTGCAAAAATGCTCGTGGACAATCTTTTATTTGGTGATGATTTAGGGGAAATAGCAAGCAACCAGGCTTTGCTCGATTTGCCTCAATGGCTGACTGATGGCTACGTAGAATATATCGGTACACCCTGGAACACAAAGTTTGATGATGATTTGAAAAGCGCCATCCTCAGCGACGATTATAATAGTTTTTACCAATTCGCTTTTGATAAACCCGTCCTGGCCGGGCATGCTTTCTGGTACTATATTTCTGAAAGATATAAGCCCCAGAACGTCACCTATTTTTTATACCTCACGCGTTTATACAAAAACCTGAATACAGCTTCGGAAAAAGTTGCGAAGAAAAAATTTAAATACATGCTCCAGGATTTCATGGAGTATGAGCAGGACAGGTATGCAAAAGATATTAAACAAAGAAGAAATGCGCCGAAAGGAAAATTAAGTGTGATAGAAGAAATCAAAAAAGGCGATGACGTGTATCATTTTGCCGCGAATCCAAATCCGAAAAATAATTCTTATGCTGTAGTGCAATATACCAAAGGAAAATATGGTGTGAAATACGTGGACAATTTGTATGAATCAAAAACGATCCTGGATTATGGTGTGCGCACTTTAAGCGGAGATATTAATCCCAATTATCCCATTCTTTCCTGGGATGGAAAGGGCAGCCGTTTATTGGTGATTTATTCTAAGGAAGGAAAAATTCAAATGTTTGTATATGATGTTATTGCCAACATCAAAAGGTTTCAGCAGGAGATAGTAGGCGTGGATCAGATCATTGATGCAGGCTTCATGCTGGATGCAAATACATTATTGATGAGCGCCGTGAAAAACGGGCATTCAGATATTTTTATTTATAAAATTGATAGTGGAAAATTCAAGCAACTGACTAATGACCAGTATGATGATTTGGATCCGAATTTTGTTTCATTTCCAAACAGGACGGGCATTTTATTTTCTTCAAACAGACCTGGCATAAATACATCAAAATCTGATACTGCTCTGGCGGGAAATTATCCGTTTAATATTTACCTGATAGATTTATTAAATAATAGTGAGTTTAAACAAATGACAAAACTCACGGATGTGAAATTTGGCAATGCGCGCTATCCTATGCAATACAACATGAATCACTATACATATGTGAGTGATGAAAATGGTATCGCCAACAGGTGGGCAGGCTTTTTTTCTACACAGCGGGATGGCATTGATACACTTTTATATATTGGCGATGATGTATTACATAATCCGGATGAAAAAGAATTGGATTCTACATTGCGGGCGAATAAAAAACAAGCGCCTGATAGTGTAAGTTATTTTTCGGTGTATAAAGATTCCACGTATACATTCCCTATTACCAATTATCAAAGTAGTTTATTAGAGTCAAGAGTTGCCGGAAATAATGGGCAAGTAAGTGAAGTAAGGCGGGAAGGTGATTTGAAATTTTTGTATAAATTAAAAGTAGATTCCATTGCGCTGCGTAAAAGAAATATTAATGCACGGCCTACAGAATTTATCCGGCAAAGTATGTTAAGTAAAAGTATAGAAACCGGTAAAGCCTTAGCACTCAATTCGGATACTACAGTATCAAAAACTGAAAATCGTGTTTTTCAAAACCAGTTTGATAATGGCAACAACGATTCTGCGTCTTCGAACGCGATTGAAAATATTCCTGTTGCGCAACGCGCATTAGAAGATTTGAAATTGTATAAATATAAATTGAAATTCAATTCTGATTATGTACTTGCCGGTATTTCTAATAGTGTGATCGTAAACAATTATCAGCCATACAACGGTGGTTATGGACCGATTAATTTGAGTAATGGTAATGATATCAATTTTACTTTCCGTGTAGGTGTGAGTGATTTAATGGAAGATGTTAAACTAATTGGTGGATATCGTTTCGGTACTTCATTGTCCGATAAAGATGCATTTATTTCTTACCAGAATTACCGCAAAATGATTGATTGGGGCGTTACGTATTATCGCAGCAGCACAACGGATTATTTTGGTTTCTTCCAGGGTCCGAAAGGCGCTTATGACAACAGGTTATTTACAAGCATTTACCAGTTTAATATTGCGTATCCATTGAATGAAGTGAAAAGTATTCGGGCATCTGTAGGTTACAGAACGGATCGCGG
>JBDTAN010000228.1:0-3748 GCA_039924585.1 Chitinophagaceae bacterium
TCTTGGATTATTATAAAAAGTGTTTGTATCTGTTTGACCATTTACATACACATTTCCCTGCCCATCTGCACCCACTGAATAAGCGCGGCCATTTTTATTATATTCATCAAAAACTTTTGTCCATAAACTATCACCGGTACTACTATATTTTGTGACCAATGGTTTTTGACGTGAATAGATATTGTAAAGATTTAAAGCGCCTGCCACTAAAACATTGCCGTCTGCATCTGAAGAGATTCCATTACCAACAGTTGCTTTTACTTTTTTGATCCAAGCCGTCTTGCCATTTTTATTAATTTTTTGGATCAACATTTTTGAGTTGTAATCAAATGTTTTATTATTATATTTTGCTTCATTTGCAACTACCAGCAAAAATCCATTTTTGTCTATTGCGATATTTTCAGGACTTTGATAAGTATTATCCGGGCCGTTATACCTGTTTAGCCAGACCAAATTTCCATCAGGATCATATTTAATATTAAAAAGGTCTTTATATTTTGTTTGAATTGTACAAATATTACAAACTGTATCAAAGCGTTCGCCTGCTACGTAAATATTGCCTTGTTTATCCAGCGCTAGCGATTTACCAATATCATATTTTGTTTTATCACTCGTATCACTAACTGGATAATAGTTGATCCATTGTTGTACACCGGCTGCATTAATTTTTAGCAGAAAATAATGTTTGTTATAAAAATCCGGGTAAGCCTCAGCCAGGTAACCAGTGATATAAGTATTACCATTTGGATCAGTTACCATGTCATTTGGATAAGGCTGGCCAATACTGTTATCATTAAAACAATTGGCCCATTTTTGGAAAACATTTTGTGCCTGGATACCCGAATGAATAACAAGGCATGAAAAGAAAAGTATAAAAGTTTTTTTCATTAGGTCTTATTTAAATTGAATCATGAAAATATATCAAAAAATTCATAAAATCCTCAATCACGTGTTTATTTTATTTATTTGAATATTTAATTAGAAATTCAAGTAAATAAAAAGCCGCTCATTTATTTTAATATGAACGGCTTTAAAAAATACCTGAAATATTAGTCTTTAATAAAAGTAACCTTATACATTTTCTCACCCATATTTATTTTACTTAAATGAATTCCTTTTTTGAGGTTTTGAACATTTATATCAAATGCATCCTGAGGCGATTGAGCACTAAGTATACCTTCCGAAAATAAAGATCCGTCTAAATTGAATATTTTATAATCCAATTTCCCGGTTACTCTTTTCTCAAATTTAATATGCAAAATATTTGATACCGGGTTGGGAAAAATTAAAATACTATTTTCTTCTATTGCATCCTTATTGAGCGAGGCATTTTTTGGTCCGTATTTTAATGTACAAAGACCATCCGTTGCACTACCCGTAACATATACATTCCCGATGCCATCCAATGCAATGGCATTTGAAAAAGCATTTGAATTATGTTCTGTATTATGGTATGTTTTTAACCATTCCTGTATTCCATGTGCATTATATTTTATTGTTGTATAAACATACCCAAATTTATTATTATAACTATACCCGGTAATGTATACATTCCCAGCTGTATCTGTTACTAAATCAGCAGGTTTATCATTACCTTCAAATTCATCTGCATATTGTGCGGTCCAGGATAAGTCTCCATTATTTTCATACACGCTGGTGATCCAGTTTCTTCTTACATGATATGGAGCCAGGCTGCCTGTAACATAAGATTTCCCTTTTGCATCCACTAAAAAACTTCCATACAAATGAGGAATTGTGTTTGTACTTGCAATTTCTTTACGAGCCCATAATAAATTACCCGCAGGATTATATTTGATCGTAATTATCCTGGGATTGTTTACAAAAGCAGCGGTATCTGTTTGCCCGTTCACATAAATATTTCCACTGGCATCCGTGCCTATAAAAAAAAGTCGGCCGTTCTTATTATTATCATCAAAAACTGCAGTCCATAAACTATCTCCTTTGCTGCTATATTTCGTTACCAATGGTTTTTGAAGTGAATACACATTAAAGTTATTCGAAGCGCCAGCCACTAATACATTGCCGTCGCCATCGGAAGAAATAGCGTTACCCACTGTAGATTTTACTTTCCTTATCCAGGCTGTCTGACCATTTTTATTAATTTTTTCAATCAGCAATTTTGAATCTGTTTGCGATGTTTTTTTATTATATTTTCCTTCGCTACCGACAACAAGTAAAGAACCGCTTTTGTCTATAGAGATTTCTGTAGCAGATTGGTGTGTATCATCAGGGCCATCATACCGGTTTAACCATACAACACCACCTTGTGGATTATATTTTATCACGAAGAGATCCCAGAATTTTATTGGAATTGTACAAATATCGCAAAGCGTGTCAAAGCGATCACCTGCAACATAAATGTTGTTTTGCTTATCCAGGACAAGCGCTCTTCCTATATCAAAACTCGTTTTATCATTCGTTTCCGCATTCGCAGGATAATAGTTTATCCATTGCTGCTCCCCATCTGTATTTAATTTTAAAAGAAAAAAATGTTCTTTATCAAAATCGGCGCCTGGTTTATCAAAATAACCGGTAATATATGTATTGCCATTTGGATCGGTAATCATATCAGTTGGAACAGAATAACCCATGCCGGTATCTTTAAAACAATTATTCCATTTTTGAAAGACATTTTGAGCATTAAGTGCTGTTTGATACAATAGAAGGATAACTAGAATTTGAAGATTCTTTTTCATGTAGTTGTAGTTTTGGTTTAAATAAAGCGTGAAAATAAATAATATTATTCATTAAATTTTTCAAACTTTATTTAATTAACTTTTAAAATTCGAATTGATTTATTCTAATAATTTTTTAATTAAAAAACGGATCCACATTTAATATAAGGTGGCTTTATTTGTCTTTGTATTTTAATTCTTTCATGAAATGAAACCTTCTGTATCTGTATTAAATTTAATAATTGTAGATAAATTTCTACAAGTGTTTACTTGTAAGTACAAATATTTGATTTAATAGTTTAAAAGTCACGATTAAATGTTGAATTTCAATAAAAGGTACGGGTTTTGCAAAGATGGCATTTATAAAAAAAATGTTCAACAAAAAAACAATTATGAAAAAGACAATCATTTTAGCTTCAGCCTTATTTATTTTTTTAGGCACAACAAAAGCACAAGATGTACATTTTGGAATTAAAGGAGGTTTAAATGCCTCAAATATTAATGTTAAAAATTCTCTGGGTAATAACCAGGACACTAAAATTGGATGGTATGCTGGCTTACTGGCGCATATTCATGCTGGTAAAAGTTTTGCCATTCAGCCGGAAGTTTATTATTCTGATGAAGGTTCAAAATTAACTTCTGGAAGCAATAAAAGTACCCTAAATCTGGGATACATTAACGTTCCGGTTCTTGCCCAGTATATGTTTGGAAATGGCTTTCGTATAGAAGCAGGTCCACAGGTTGGATTTTTGATAAATGCGAAAGATAAAGACAAATCAAGTTCTTTAAACTTAGATGTAAAAGATACTTATAAATCTACTTCATTTTCAATTCCCGTAGGTGTGGGTTATCTCACATCATATGGACTTGGTTTTGATGCGCGTTATAATTTCGGTATTTCAGATATTCAAAAAGTTACCATAGGCGATAATAAAGCAAGAAGTAATGTTTTCCAGTTTGGTCTGTTTTACCAGTTTCCAGAAAGAAAAGTAACTACGACTAAAAAATAAAATTAAATATTCTAAAAAGACCGGCGTAAAATTACGCCGGTC
>JBDTAN010000229.1:0-11273 GCA_039924585.1 Chitinophagaceae bacterium
TGTAATGAAACGGTTGGTAGCATTGGGTTTCACCATGCAACTCACGCAGGAAGCCAAAGAATTTTTAGCGGAAAAAGGCTATGATGTACAGTTTGGCGCCAGGCCATTACACCGTGCCATTCAAAAATATCTCGAAGATCCGCTGGCTGAAGAGATCATCAATATGAATGTAAAAAATGGGGATTCATTGATTGCCAATTATGATAAAGAAAGCGGGCAAATAAAATTTGAATTTGAGAGCCGGGCGGAGGAGAGTGTGAAATAGAAATTTAAAGATTAAAATAAATCGTATAAAAAAGCCGGGGTTAATTCCCGGCTTTTTGTATTTAATATTAAATTAAACGACAATTATTTAATCAAAAAAAATTACACCTGTTTTCATATACCTGCTCTTTAATAGATATAGATTTGAATATCAGGATTTGTCAGATTTTTCCAAAAAAAACCTTCCTGTATCTTTGTTAAACGAGCCGTTAATTTCAGGATACAATTATTTAATAACTGTCATTTGCCTGCTTCCTGATTTTTTACCATCGACAATCAATTCATAAAAATAATTCCCGGAAGCTAAATCACTACTGCTTAAAGTAACATTTCCCGATTTGTTATTTAATGATATTGATTTTAGGATTTTACCATCTATGTTGATAATATTCATTGTTGCTGAATGAATCATTTTTGGAACAGAATAATTGATGACTGTAGTTGAATTAAATGGATTGGGAACATTCTGTGCTAAAAATGCCAGTCCTTCATCACCGGAATTTGAAGTATTTGATATGCCATTCTTTTTTTCTACAACTTCAAGCCTTTGCAAAATTGCATCTATCTGTTTTTGTTGTTGCAAAATCACTGCATCTTTTGCATCATTCATTGCAGATAATTCTTGAACAGCTTTCACCAGTGGTACAACAAATTCAGCATAGCGAAGTCCGTAAACGTCGGTGGAGTTTTTAGGCACATCTACTCCTGAGAAATCAAAGTGGAGATCTTTGGCTGCTTGCTCTACATCCTGTGCTACAAAGCCAGTATAAACAATTTTTTCTTTGGCAGTAATTTCATCTTGTTTCAATGTATTTCCACCTTTGTCCTCAATCTCTTTTTTTGAAGAAAGACGACTTTCAATACCAGTGATGTCCAAATTATAAGTTACCGGTTTCAGTTTTGTAATAAAACTTAAACCCGGCACATCCGTTTTAATATTCTTTTTAAACCGGCCATCTGAAATATTGGTCCAGTTTGTAAAACCGCCAATACTTGTAACAGTATTACTGCAAATACGTACTTGGTTACTAGCAGAAATGCGTGAGCCGTTACCGAGCGCCATCGAGTTAGAATAGTTAGCACCGGATGCATCTGCATCAAAACCAATAAAGGTATTATAAGAGCCATTTGTGTAAAGTGTGCCCGTGCTGTAACCTAAAGCTGTATTTCCCGTAGCAGCGCCATTCTGCCATATTGCGTAATAGCCGACGGCAGTTACATAATTGCCCGTTGTATTGTGCATACCGGAATATGTTCCTAAAAAACTATTCCCGAATCCGGAAGAATTATCCATGCCGCTTTTGCTACCCACCATCGTATTATAGGAATCAGTGTTGGACAAGCCGGAGGAATCACCCACAAAAGTGTTGTACGAGCCGACAGAATTTAAATAGCCGGAAACATTTCCAAGAAAGACATTTGAATGGCCTGTTTTATTAAAGGCACCGGCTACCTGTCCTATCATTACATTGTAACTACCGGTGGTATTTCTGTCTCCTGCCAATATGCCCACATAAATATTATTACTGCCGGTGGTATTTTCTTCGCCGGCTTTCCAACCCAGAAAAGTATTTTGATTACCGGTCGTATTATAATATCCCGCTGCATCGCCCACAAAAGTATTTGCAGAACCTGTGGTAGTAATCAAGCCTGTACTGTTGCCCAGGAAAGTATTACTTGTGGCAATATCGTCACCGTTTGTAACCAGGTAATTGCCTGCCTGCTGACCTAAGAAAGTGTTGCCATAATAAATGCCGCCAGCGAGCCAGGGATAGCCACCCCGCCATAAAACCCCATCCATGTAAACATCTTTCCAACTTTTAGTTGTACTCCCCAGGTCTTTTAAATTGTCCTGGCTGGGCAATAGGTTTACATTCACTTTGGTGGGAGAAGTAAGATTAGATAATTGCGTATTTGCTTGCGCATGTAATTGCTGCATAAACAAAGGCATCAAAAGAAGGCCAATGATTGAATTGACTTTTTTCATAAAAATAGTTTTGGTTGGATTCAAATATAGGAGTAAATCTATATAACAATAAAAAATTTTAAATGGAGACAAGAAAATTCAACCTATTAATAAATATCATTTTTTAAAAAAAATTATAGATTGTTTGTAAAAAGCCGGGATTAATTTCCGGCTTTTTTTACTGGAATTATTATACATAGTGACAAATGAATTTTTTAACAGTGAAAGGTTTTTAATTTCTATTTATTCTGTATTGTTATTTCCTCAATGAATTTGCTACTTACATTTTTTATAGAGACAAAAAAGTTAAGTGTTAGAAAAAAATTGTTATACAAAAAGTAGTGTATTTTAGCGCAAACAAAAGTTTAATTTCTACCAAAACTGCCTCTCTACTAAAACGCTTTATAAATGAAACTCCTAAAAATTACATTCATAGTATTACTGATCATTTTTTCACAATTATCATTTGCTCAAAATTCTTTGAGTGGAAAAATTACTGATAGTACTACACACTCATCTATAAACAATGCATTTGTTTATATTCCCGATTTAAAATTAGGAGCCAACTCCGATTCTGATGGAAATTATACCATTAAAAATATTCCTACAGGAACATATTTAGCCGTAGCAAGTATTCCCGGTTATGCCTCACAAGCAAAAGAAATAAACCTGAAAGAATATGCCAAAGTCGATTTCGCTTTAGAGCAATCTACATCTATATTAAATGAAGTAATTGTTACAGGCGTTTCTTCTGCAACCGAACAACAAAGCAATCCAATCCCTGTAAGCGTAGTTACTTATAATGATATGCTTCAAAACAGTGCAACAAATATTATTGATGCAATGTCTATTTCACCGGGAGTTTCGCAAATGACTTTAGGTGCAAGCATTTCAAAACCCTTCATTCGGGGTTTAGGATATAATCGCGTCATCACAATGAATGATGGTGTTCGCCAGGAAGGGCAGCAATGGTTTGACGAATTCGGTGAAGAAATAGATGAGTATTCCGTAAACAAAATTGAAATATTAAAAGGCCCCGCAAGCTTAAGTTATGGTTCCGATGCAATGGCAGGAGTTATAAATATGCTGGCAGCTCCCCCTTTGCCCGAAGGAAAAATTAAAGGAAATATTTTAGCAAACTACCAAACCAATAACGGTTTGATTGCCGAATCTTTTAACCTTGCGGGAAATCAAAAAGGATTTATTTGGGATGTTCGTTACAGCAATAAAATGGCGCACGATTACCAAAATAAATACGATGGTTATGTTGTCAACTCTGGTTATTCAGAAAGCAATTTCAAAACATTGCTTGGTATCAATCGCAAGTGGGGATTTTCCCACCTCACCATTTCTTCATTTGATATGAATCTTGGAATTATAGAAGGAGTTCGCGACAGTGCCACAGGCAAATTTTTGCAACATTATCTTATTGAAGGACCCGATGACAGCTTAGGCATTGCACCCGATAATACTTTCAAAAAGTACAACTACTTCCCTGTCATACATCAGCACATCCGTCATTATAAAAGTGTATTAGAAAATAGCTTTTCGCTTGGCAGCGGACGATTATATTTGCTTTTGGGATTCCAGCAAAACCTTCGCCAGGAGGCAAACGATTTAACGCAGGGAGATATTTTCAATAACTACTTTCACTTAAATACATTCAACTATGATGCGCGATATATCTTTCCCGAAAAAAATCATTTGGAATTTTCAATCGGGGTTAATGGCATGTCGCAAAATTCACAGAACCTGGGAACAGCGTTTGTCATTCCCGAATACAACATTTTTGATATAGGAGGATTTGCAATTGTCAAAAAAGCTTTTGATAAATTTTCCCTTAGCGGAGGCTTGCGTTATGATTCGCGTATGCTCAAAGGAAAAGAATTATGGGTTGATTCCACAGGCGCTAGATTACCAGGTAACCAGGAAGGCGCGATAGCTGATTTCACTTCATATACTTCTAATTTTTCAGGACTTTCAGGAAGCCTTGGTGCCACTTATAATTTCACGGATAATATGTATGGCAAAATAAATATTGCAAGAGGATACCGCGCTCCAACAGCAGCCGAAAGTGGTGCGAACGGAATTCATGACGGAACACCTTTTTACGAAATTGGAGATCATCATTTAAATGCCGAAAGCAGTGTGCAAGTTGACGCAACTTTTGGAATAAATTCAAAAAATATATCCTTAGAGTTAACAGGTTTCATCAACAATATTGACAACTACATATTTGCCGAAAAACTTGAAAGTGTATTTGGCGGAGATTCTTTGAGAAACGACCCTGCGCTTGCATTAGCAGAGGGGCCTGCTTTCAAATATATACAGGGAAACGCAGTACTTTCCGGAGGCGAATTTGTTTTAAATATTCATCCGCAATCAATCAAGTGTTTAGAATTTAATAATAGTTTTTCTTATGTCAGAGCTATCCAAAAAAATCAACCAGACTCCACAAAATATTTACCTTTTACTCCGCCTGCTAAATATAGAACAGAATTAAAATTCCTTTGTACCAATGGCAAAACAATTAAAAACGGTTATGTAAAAATTGGGTTGGATTATTACCTGGAGCAAAATAAAATATATTATAAATATGGAAACGAAACCATAACACCTGCTTACTCATTATTAAATATAGGAATAGGCGGAGACATTTGTTCTGATAAAAGAACACTATTTTCATTTTACATGTATGGTTCAAATCTTGGCGATGTTGCTTACCAGAGCAGTATGAGCCGATTGAAATATGCAGACCCAAATAATGTAACAGGAAGAATCGGAGTTTTTAATATGGGGAGAAATTTGAGCTTCAAACTTCTTATCCCGATTGATTTCAAAAAATAAAATGAACAATCCACCGCATAGATCCAAACTTGGCAATGAGTGTTTCTATCCGAATGCACAATTGACAGACAATTAAGAATAAAAATAGAAGGACAGTAACCAACATAAACTTTGCAAAAAACCAAATAAAATTTCAACTTTTTTTACAGTTAGGCTGAACAATCATTTGGTCAATTCATAGTTCCTCATTTCACGCAGGTCATAAAGTTCCTTTTTTTTTTACATTATTTTTACCCAAAACAAAAAATCTCCCAGCTTAATCCCCATTTCCCTCCAAATTCACCTCCATTCTTTTAAAAAATATTTAAGGAATGATTTTTGTCATATTTAGAAATATTTGTACCTTTGCCGCCCTATGCATTTTGAAATTTTCAACCCTTCCATTTCTCATAACAAAAAAATACGGTCTTTTTACCTGAACAGCCCTCAAGGCTGAGTATTATTTGATGGACAAAAAACAAGGTAAAATCTTGTTGGAAAAGCTTGAAATGCAATTAGGAGATCACTTTTAAAACCTGAATCAGAAATATGGCCATGAACAGAGAAAACCGCGCGAGACCAGCATTTTCCAAAATTACCATCGGGCTGGCATCTCCGGATAGTATTCTTGAAAGAAGTTTCGGTGAAGTACTGAAACCTGAAACCATTAATTACCGCACCTATAAACCCGAACGCGACGGATTGTTCTGCGAACGGATTTTTGGCCCGGTAAAAGATTATGAATGTGCCTGCGGAAAATATAAAAGGATCCGCTATAAAGGTATCGTATGTGACCGCTGCGGTGTGGAAGTGACTGAAAAGAAAGTCCGCCGCGAACGTATGGGCCATATCAAACTGGTGGTTCCAATCGTGCATATCTGGTATTTCAAAAGCTTACCAAATAAGATCGGTTACCTGCTTGGAATGAGTTCTAAAAAACTCGAAACTATTGTTTATTACGAACGCTACGCGGTAATACAGGCGGGCATTCGCGAGGACAAAGGTTTGCAAATGGGCGATCTGTTAAGCGAAGAAGAATACCTCGAAATACTGGATAATTTACCGCGCGAAAATCAACTTTTACCAGACGATGATCCACAAAAATTCATCGCTAAAATGGGCGCTGAAGCGGTGCAGGATTTATTATCAAAAATAGACCTCGACTCTTTAAGTTATACGCTGCGTAATTCTGCTGCGCATGAAACATCCCAGCAAAGAAAAGCAGATGCCTTAAAAAGATTGAGCGTAGTGGAAGGTTTCCGTGATGCAGGTACGCGTATTACCAATCGTCCTGAATGGATGGTGATGCAATATATTCCTGTTATTCCACCGGAACTGAGACCACTCGTACCTCTTGATGGCGGACGTTTTGCGTCTTCCGACCTGAACGATTTGTATCGTCGTGTGATCATCCGTAATAATCGTTTAAAGCGTTTATTGGAAATCAAAGCGCCGGAAGTAATCCTGCGGAATGAAAAGCGGATGCTCCAGGAAGCTATAGATTCTTTATTTGATAATAGCCGGAAATCAAATGCCGTTAAAGCCGAAGGCGGACGGGCATTGAAATCTTTATCTGATGTATTGAAAGGTAAACAAGGCCGTTTCCGTCAGAATTTACTTGGAAAACGTGTGGATTATTCCGGCCGTTCTGTTATCGTGGTTGGACCAGATCTGAAAATGCATGAGTGTGGTTTACCAAAAGATATGGCTGCAGAACTGTTCAAACCATTTATCATCCGCAAATTAATTGAACGCGGTATTGTAAAAACGGTGAAATCTGCTAAGAAATTAGTAGATCGCAAAGACAATATTGTTTGGGATATTTTAGAAAATATTTTGAAAGGGCATCCTGTAATGCTAAATCGTGCTCCTACCCTGCACCGTTTATCTATTCAATCTTTCCAGCCAAAACTGGTAGAAGGAAAAGCTATACAGTTGCATCCATTGGTGACGACGGCGTTCAACGCTGACTTTGACGGTGACCAAATGGCGGTACATGTACCTTTAAGCAATGCAGCCATACTGGAAGCACAATTACTCATGCTTTCCGCACATAATATATTGAATCCGCAAAACGGAACTCCGATTACCCTTCCATCACAGGACATGGTTTTGGGACTTTATTATATTACCAAAGGAAAAAAATCCATTGGTAAAGACAAAATCAAAGGCGAGGGCATGACTTTCTACAATATGGAAGAAGCCATGATCGCATATAATGAAGGAGTTGCTGATTTGCATGCCTATGTAAAAGTGCGTATTCAAATTCGGGAAAAAGGTGAGTTGGTAAAAAAGATCATTGAAACGACTATCGGCCGCATCATGTTCAACCAGATGGTGCCTAAAGCGGTTGGTTTTATCAATACTGTTCTCACCAAGAAAAACCTGCGGGAGATTATTGGAGATATTATCAACATCACAGACATACCAACAACCGCGAGGTTCCTGGATGATATTAAAACCCTCGGTTTCCGCATGGCATTCAGGGGTGGTTTATCATTCAGTGTAAATGATCTGATCATTCCGGATATCCGCGATTCTTTGCTCGAAGGCGCAAAGGCAGAAGTGGATGAGGTTTGGGAAAATTACAATATGGGTTTCATTACAAATAATGAACGCTACAACCAGGTAATTGACATCTGGAGCCGTGTAGATACACGACTTACAGAAACATTGATTCGTGAAATGGCGACAGATCAAAACGGTTTCAACTCCGTATTTATGATGTTGGATTCCGGTGCAAGGGGTTCTAAAACACAGGTAAAACAGTTGGCTGGTATTCGCGGATTGATGGCAAAACCAAAGAAAAGCGGTTCAAGTGGTTCGGAAGTAATTGAAAACCCGATTCTTTCAAATTTCAAAGGAGGTTTGAACGTATTGGATTATTTCATTTCTACGCACGGTGCGCGTAAAGGTTTGGCGGATACAGCGTTGAAAACTGCCGATGCCGGTTACCTTACCCGTCGTCTCGTGGATGTGGCGCAGGATGTGGTAATCACAGAAGCAGATTGTGGCACATTACGTGGAATTGCAATTTCTGCTTTAAAAGATAATGAGGATATTATCGAGCCATTATCCGACAGGATCGTTGGCCGTATGTCTTTACACGATGTATATCATCCGCAAACAGACGAATTATTAATTGGCGCTGGCGAAGAAGTAACACATGATGCGGCGCACAATATTGAAGAAGCCGGTTTAGAAACAGTGGATATCCGTTCGGTACTAACCTGTGAAACTAAACGCGGTGTTTGTGTGAAATGTTATGGTAAAAACCTGGCAACAGGTTACCTGGCCCAGAAAGGTGATGCAGTGGGTATCATTGCAGCACAATCTATTGGTGAGCCGGGCACACAGCTCACACTGCGTACATTCCACGTGGGTGGTGTAGCAGGTTCTTCTTCCATTGAATCTAAATTGATTGCAAAATTTGATGGTAGTGTTCACTTCGATGGTTTACGCACGGTAGTTGCTCAAAATGCAGAAGATAAAAAATCTATTATAGTAATTGGACGTACTGGAGAAGTTAGGTTAATGGATGATAAAAATGATCGTATCCTGATTACGAATAATGTACCTTATGGTTCTACATTAATGGTGAAAGATAACCAGAAAGTGAAAAAAGGAGATGTGATATGTACCTGGGATCCATTTAATAATATCATTATTTCTGAAATTGCAGGTGAGGTAAAATTTGAAAATGTCCTGGAAGGAATCACTTATCGCGAAGAGTCTGATGAACAAACAGGACACCGTGACAAAGTGGTTATAGATACAAAAGATAAAACCAAGATCCCGGGAATGGAGGTTGTAGGTAAGGAAACAAAGATCTATAACTTACCAGTAGGAAGCCGTCTCGTAATTGAAGAAGGTGAACAGGTGAAAGCCGGCCAGATTTTGGTAAAAATACCACGTACATTAAGAAAGTCAAGTGATATTACGGGTGGTTTACCGCGTGTGACAGAATTATTTGAAGCACGTAACCCAAGCAATCCAGCTGTAGTTTGTGAGATTGATGGTGTTGTGGAATTTGGAAATATTAAAAGAGGAAACCGCGAGATCGTTGTAGAAGCAAAAGATGGTATCATCAAAAAATACCTCGTGCCTTTAACGCGCCAGATACTTGTACAGGAAGGTGATTTTGTAAAGGCCGGAACACCTTTAAGTGACGGACAGATCGCTCCTGCAGATATTTTATCCATCCGCGGTCCATTTGCCGTTCAGGAATATGTAGTGAATGAGATCCAGGAAGTATATCGTTTACAAGGTGTAAAGATCAATGACAAACATATCGAAGTGATCGTTCGCCAGATGATGAAAAAAGTAGAGATTGTGGATGCAGGCGATACAAAATTCCTTGAGGAAGATTTAGAAGACAGGTTTGAATTTAATATGGAAAACGACCGCATTTTTGACAAAAAGGTTGTTATAGATGCTGGTGAGAGTGCTTCTTTAAAACCCGGACAGATTTTATCATTACGCGCTTTGAGGGAAGAAAATTCCATTTTGCGTCGTGCAGATAAAAAATTACCTGAAACCAGGGACGCACATCCTGCAACAGCACAACCTGTTTTATTGGGAATTACCAAAGCATCATTGGGAGTTCAAAGCTGGATAAGCGCTGCTTCATTCCAGGAAACCACGAAAGTGTTGAGCACGGCTGCGATCCAGGGTAAAACAGATGATATGATGGGATTAAAAGAGAATGTGATCACAGGTCATCCAATTCCTGCCGGAACTGGCATGCGTGAATTTGACAACATGATCGTGGGAAATAAAGAAGAATACGAATTGTTGAATAATACGCGCGAAGTGCTGAACTTTGATGACGAAGAATAAATTTTCTTAAAAGAATACTGAAACCGCCTTAAACAGCGGTTTTTTTATGCATGGAAAAAAGATTTAAAATTGTCTTTTCTTTTTGTTCCTGTAATTTCTACCCGCAGGCCTGCGGGTTCCGGGATTGTATTCCGGAACGGGGCCAAGTGAATCCGGCACTTTCAATTTTTCTACTGGATAACCAAGCAAAGTTTCAATAGCAGAAAATTTCTGTTGTTCAATCGGTGTGATGAGCGTGTAAGCCGCGCCTTCACTTGCAGCGCGCGCAGTCCGGCCAATACGGTGTACATAATCCTCACCATCATGTGGCACATCATAATTGATTACAATATCAATATCCTCGATATCAATGCCGCGCGATAAAATATCTGTGGCAACAAGAATTTTTAATTTCTTATTCTTAAAATCTAACAGTACTTGCTCACGTGCAGTTTGCTCCAAACCGGAATGAATCTCATTGGCAGAAAAACCGGAGCGCCTTAATTCACCGGAAAGTTTTTTGACATTATTTATTTTGGAACAAAAAACCAGGATACGGTCATAAGATTTTTCCCGCAATAGTCCTTTGATCAAAGAAATCTTTTGAGTTTCATAAATGACGAAGGCGTATTGTTTTATTTTCTCCGGCGGTTTGGAGATAGCGATATTAATTTCTTCCGGATTTTGCAGAATTTTCTTTGCAAGCATTCTTATCCGGGAAGGCATTGTTGCAGAAAACAATAAATTCTGCCGCTGAGCTGGCAGGTAAGAAATAATTTTCATGATATCATCATTAAAACCCATATCAAGCATTCTGTCTGCTTCATCCAGCACCAGGTATTTCAAACCATCCAGTTTTACATATCCCATGGCAAGATGAGCCAGCATACGGCCGGGTGTACATATAACCATATCCGCACCCATAGAAAGTGCTTTTTTCTCCTGGGTAAATAATGTGCCGTCACCACCACCGTATACAGCAATCGCACTCGTAGAAGTAAAATAGGCAAGCCCTTCCATGGCCTGGCTTATTTGAATAGCCAATTCTCTGGTGGGTACAATTACAATTGCATTGATTTGTTGTGCATCATGTGGCAGGGAGATTAATTTGTGCACGAGCGGCAATAAAAAAGCGGCCGTTTTACCAGTGCCTGTTTGCGCAGATGCGATTACATCTTTTCCTTGTAATATTATTGGAATAACCATTTCCTGAACAGGCGTTGCTTCATCATAACCCATTGCGCCTATACCTTCAATCAATGATTCATCCAGGCCAAAATCAGTAAACTTCAATTTATTTGTTGTTGCGGAAAACGATTATTCCGGGTGATTTAATACGTAAAGATAAAGGTATGTAGTTGGAAAATGTTTTTTGCATTGTAAACGCATTCTTATAAAC
>JBDTAN010000230.1:0-8133 GCA_039924585.1 Chitinophagaceae bacterium
CCAGAAGAAAGTTCTTACCTGCATTTCACTTCTAATAATACTGTAGAAGGTACGCAGTGGCAGCATTTTCCGGAAATAAATGTGCCATTGGTTTCAGATATGAGTAGTGATATTTTCAGCCGGGAAATGGATTTCTCAACATGCAGCCTGATTTATGCAGGCGCGCAAAAAAATGTAGGAATTGCTGGCACTACTTTGGTGATCATTCGCAAGGATTTTCTCCAACATACAAATACCGGCATCCCTGCAATAATGGATTATAAAAATCATATTGAAGCCGGCTCACTTTTAAATACGCCGCCTGTTTTTGCCATCTATGTAAGCCTGCTTACATTGCGCTGGATCAAAAAGGAAGGAGGTCTTGCAGAAATGGAAAAAAGAAGCCTGGAAAAATCAACTTTTTTCTATGACGCACTGGACAGTCTGCCTTTATTTTTACCAACAGTAGCAAAAGAAGACAGGAGCCGGATGAACGCGGTTTTTACAATTGCAGACAAAACCCTTGAAAATAAATTCCTGGATATTTGTACAGAAAATGGCATGGTGGGTATTAAAGGCCACAGAAGTGTTGGTGGATTAAGGGTGAGCATGTATAATGCTTTACCTATGGAAAGTTTAGAAATACTTGTAAAATTAATGGAACAGTTTTCGCATCAATATACCTCTTAAAAACACAGCAAAAATCAACGATACATGAGCATCATCAGACCATTCAAAGCATTAAGGCCGCAGGCACAGTTTGCAAAACAGGTTGCCAGCAAGCCTTATGATGTTTTGAGTAGCGCGGAAGCAAAAATTGAAGCCCAGGGAAATCCACATTCTTTTCTTCATATTACTAAAAGTGAAATAGACTTACCCGAAAATACTGACCCGCATAGTAAAGAAGTGTACGAACGGGCAAAAGAAAACCTGGATGCTTTTTTGAAAAGGGAAGTTTTATTTAAAGAAAATAAAGATTGCTATTATTTATACAAACTTCAAATGAATGGCCGCAGCCAAATCGGTTTGGTTTGCATTAGCAGCCTGCAAGATTATGCCAATGGTATCATTAAAAAACATGAATATACAAGGCCGGAAAAAGAGATGGATCGTATTCAGCATATCAAAGCAACCGGTGCGCAAACGGGCAATGTTTTTTTGGCATATAGAAATGTACAAACTTTAGATGACCTGGTGGAGAAAGTGACATCTGTAAAATCTTCTGTGTATGATTTTATTGCGGAAGATGGCGTTCAACACACACTCTGGATAGTGAATGATTCTGAAAGCATTGAAAAGATCACGCAAATCTTTGCCGAATCTGTACCCTGCACATATATCGCAGACGGCCATCACCGGGCAGCTTCCGCAGCAAAAGTGTTTGAAGAATCAGGAAAAAATGCTTCTCCGGAAGCCGGCTTTTTTTTGACAACATTATTCCCTTCAAGTGAATTGGAA
The DNA here is from genome assembly GCA_039924585.1 of Chitinophagaceae bacterium. Classification (GTDB taxonomy): domain Bacteria; phylum Bacteroidota; class Bacteroidia; order Chitinophagales; family Chitinophagaceae; genus JAFDXJ01. The sequence continues at coordinate 1,438 of JBDTAN010000230.1, forward strand.
ATCATGGATTATAACAGGGTTGCAAAATCGTTGAACGGTCTTTCTGAAACAACATTCCTCGAAAAGTTGGGAGCACATTTTACTATTACTCCAAAAAATAAAGCAGTGAAACCTGCTGCCATACATCAGTTTGGAATGTACCTTGGTGGCAAATGGTATTTATTGGAATCATTGCCAGGGACTTTTACAGACGATGCCACCAACGTGTTAGATGTAAGCATTTTGCAAAAAAATATTTTAACTCCATTGCTCGGTATTGATGATCCGCGTACTAATAAAAATATTGATTTTATTGGTGGAATACGTGGGCTTTCAGAATTGGAAAAAAGAGTGGATAGCGGAGAAATGGCTGTAGCTTTCAGTCTCTTTCCGGTAAGTATTGAACAATTATTTTCCATAGCAGATAACAATGAAGTGATGCCGCCCAAAAGCACCTGGTTTGAACCAAAATTGCGCGACGGCATATTGACACATTTGATAAAAGAATAAAAATGAAGAAGCTATTTTTACTACTTGCTGCTGGTATTTGTTTTATCACAGCAATCGCACAACCTGATCAGGATGCGCAAACACTACATGAAACAGCAAGGGTTTTTATGAAACAAGGCGATTATGAAAATGCAATATTTGTATTAAATAAAGCTTTAGTGATTGCGCCGGATGATATAGATATCTTAAAAGACAAAGCATTTGTATCTTACTTAAAAAGAGATTTTGCCGGCGCAATAGAAACCGGGAAGAAAATTACTTCTTCGCAAAGTGCTGATGTACAGAGCTATCAAATTTTAGGGTTAGCCTATAAAGCCATCGCGGATTATAAAAGTTGCGAAAAAATGTACAAGGAAGCGTTGCAAAAATTTCCGGCAAGTGGTATTCTTTACAGTGAATATGGAGATATGCTGAATTTAGATAAACGTGCTGGTGATGCGATCAAATTATGGGAAAAAGGCATTCAAATTGATCCCGTTCAAAGCAGTAATTATTATTATGCTTCTCAATATTATGCAAATAATGGAAATTATTTCTGGTCCATTTTGTATGGAGAAAATTTTGTCAATATTGAAAGTCTTACTCAGCGAACCACGGAAATAAAACAAGTGCTTTATGATGATTATAAAAAAATGTATGCCGGCAATTACCTGGATGAATTTTTGAAAAAATCAACCCCTTTTGAAAAAGCAGTTGGAGAAGAATTTTTGAAATTAAATGCCATAACCAATTATGGTATTACACCGGAAAGCTTAATCGCATTAAGAACGCGTTTTATTCTGAACTGGTATCCGGGAAAAGCAAAAGCATTTCCATATAAATTATTCGATTTACAACGTACACTTTTACAGGAAGGTTTTTTTACAGCTTACAATTATTGGTTGTTCAGTACTGAAGATAATTTTAAAGCGTTTACTGCTTCCAATAATGAATCTTCCATTACATTTCAGCAATACCAAAGGAATGTTTTATTCAAACCTATTAAAGGACAATATTATAATCATCAATAACAGGAGATTTTTATTGGATGCTATTTTTATCTATTCTTTAATGTCGCCAATAAATATTCTTTATTCAGGTAAGCAATATTGGTCATTTTAATTTCTTTTGGACAAACAGATTCACAAGCTGTTGTATTTGAGCAAGCACCAAATCCTTCTTTATCCATTTGCTCCACCATATCTTTTACCCGTGTATCATGCTCAGGAATTCCCTGTGGCAATAAAGCCAGGTGGGTAACTTTCGCAGAAAGAAACAACATGGCTGAACTATTTTTACAGGCTGCAACGCAGGCACCGCAACCAATACAAGCTGCTGCGGCAAATGAAGCATCTGCTACATCCTTAGAAACAGGCATCGAATTGCCATCCACTGCATTACCAGTATTGACAGAAATATAACCCCCAGCCTGGATGATCCGGTCAAAAGAACTGCGATCCACGACCAGGTCTTTTATCACAGGAAATGAATTAGCACGCCACGGTTCAATTACAATTGTATCGCCATCATGAAATGCGCGCATGTGCAACTGGCAAGTTGTTGTACCTTCCCAGGGTCCATGCGGCCGGCCATTGATATACATCGAACACATGCCACAAATTCCTTCCCGGCAATCATGATCGAAAGCAACCGGATCGTCTCCACGTTCAATCAATTTTTCATTTAATACATCGATCATTTCCAAAAAAGACATTTCACTGGAAATATCAGCAACTTCATAATTTTTAAAAATTCCTTTTGCTTCCCTGTTTGCCTGCCTCCAGATCTTCAATTTTAAATTCATATTATAGTGTTCCATAATTTCTTCTATTAAATGATGTAAATGTTTTTAATCAATCTTATTTATAAGAACGCTGGGTTGGTTTTACTTCTTCATATTCCAGCATTTCTTTATGCATTTTCCAGTCATCACCGTTTTCATATTCCCAGGCAGCCACAAACATATAATCGATATCGTCTCGTAAAGCTTCACCTTCGGGAGTTTGCGATTCTTCGCGGAAATGGCCACCACAACTTTCTCCGCGCATCAATGCATCTATACACATAAGCTCACCTAATTCCAGGAAATCCGCCACTCGGCCTGCCTTATCTAGTTCAGGATTGAATTCAGCTATAGAGCCAGGTATTTTCAGGTCACTCCAAAATTCTTTTTTCAAATTTTTAATTTCCTGTATTGCTTCAGTCAGGCCAGCGGCATTGCGGGCCATGCCACATTTATCCCACATAATCTTACCTAATTTCTTATGAAAATTTTCTACAGAAGTATTTCCTTTTATGTTCATCAATTTTTCTATATGCGTCTGCACTTGCTTTTCCGCTTCTTCAAATGCAGGATGTGTAATAGGAATTGGTGCCGTACGAATTTCATCTGCCAGGAAATTTCCAATAGTATATGGTATAACAAAATAACCATCCCCTAAACCCTGCATCAATGCGCTCGCGCCCAACCTGTTGGCTCCATGATCACTGAAATTGGCTTCACCCAATGCATATAATCCCTGCACATTCGTCATCAGTTCATAATCCACCCATAAACCGCCCATTGTATAATGAACTGCAGGATAAATGCGCATGGGAACCTGGTATGGATTTTCGCCGGTGATCTTTTCATACATGTCAAACAAATTCCCATATTTTTCTTTGATAACATCTCGACCCAAACGAATAATCTCTGCTTCATTATCTATGGACAGTTTGTGTTTTCCGGCCTCTTTTTTTCCATACCTGTTAATCGAATCCGCAAAATCAAGAAAAACAGCCTGTTTGGATGTACCTACGCCAAAACCCGCGTCACACCGCTCTTTCGCGGCACGACTGGCAACATCACGCGGCACTAAATTTCCAAAAGCAGGATACCTCCTCTCCAAATAATAATCTCTTTCCGCTTCAGGAATTTCATTGCCTTTGCGGGTATCGCCCTTAGTTTTTGGTACCCAAATGCGGCCATCATTTCGCAGGCTCTCACTCATAAGTGTAAGTTTCGACTGATGTTCTCCCGTTACAGGAATACAAGTCGGATGTATTTGGGTAAAACAGGGATTGGCAAAATAAGCACCTTGTCTATGCGCTTTCCAGGCAGCCGTCACATTGCTGTGCATTGCATTTGTAGATAAATAAAATACATTTCCATAACCACCTGAACAAAGTACAACCGCGTGACCAAAATATCTTTCCAATTTTCCAGTAATTAAATTTCGGGCTATTATACCACGTGCCTTGCCATCAATTTTTACTATATCAAGCATTTCATGACGTGCATACATTTCCACATTTCCCAAAGCAACCTGGCGTTCCAATGCCTGGTAAGCGCCAATCAATAACTGTTGGCCAGTTTGTCCTGCTGCATAAAAAGTGCGCTGTACCTGCACTCCACCAAATGAGCGGTTACTTAGCATACCACCATATTCACGCGCAAAGGGAACGCCCTGTGCCACACACTGATCAATAATACTTGAACTGACTTCTGCCAGACGATACACATTTCCTTCCCTGGAGCGATAATCTCCTCCTTTTATGGTATCATAAAATAAACGGTAAACACTGTCTCCGTCATTCTGATAATTTTTTGCTGCATTGATACCACCCTGGGCTGCGATAGAATGCGCGCGTCGCGGAGAATCCTGGAAGCAAAAAGACTTCACTTTGTAGCCCAATTCACCTAGTGAAGCTGCTGCAGATGCACCGGCGAGGCCTGTACCTATTACGATGATTTCGATTGAACGTTTATTAGTTGGATTTACCAATTTGCAATGCCCCTTATAAGAAGTCCACTTTTCAGCTAAAGGCCCGGCAGGTATTTTTGCGTCTAACATATTTATTTTTAAAAAGATTAAAGTTGAATGTTATGTTTAAAAAATTAATAAACCCATCCCAAATAAAAACTGATGGGCATCATGGCAAAAGCCAAAGGCACAATGATTGAAAAGGCATAGCCCAATGAATAAACCAGTTTCATATATTTTGGATTATGCACGCCAAGCGTACGGAATGCACTATGAAAACCATGAGCCAGGTGATAACCTAAAGAAATACATCCCAACACATATACGATAACTACCCATAAATGGTCCTGGAAAGTAACTTGCATTAACGCAAATAAATTATGAATTTTTTGTCCATCCGCTAATACAAATTCAAGGGGCTGGCCGTCCGCGCCAACAACACCTGTGAAACGGGAAGGAACCCAGAAATTGATCCAATGCAGGATCAAAAATAATAAAATAAGCGTGCCCAATAATCCCATACTGCGGCTATACCAACGGCTTCCCCGATTGCCATAAGCCACATTATAACCAATATTTCTTTTTTTCTTGTTATAAAATGTAAGTAAAATTCCCTGGATAGCATGGATAAAAATAAATACAAAAAGTCCTATTTCCAATATTCTTATTACGACCATACTGCCCATAAAATTTGCTGCGATATTAAACATCTGGCCGTGGTCAGAATTATCTCCTGTGGCATTCCAGATACATGCATTTAGTCCAACATGCACAACCAAAAATAAAACAAGAAAGATACCTGATAAGGCCATAATTAGTTTACGGCCAATTGATGAAGTGAAAGCTTGTTTCCAGGTCATAAGAAAGGTTGAATGATGAATAAGATAATATGCAAAAATACAATACAGCTTTTAGTTTTTCCCATTTGAAAAAAAATTTCTTGAATAATGCATTTGAAATAGAAAAAAAACTTCGTGCATTTTAGCATGAAAATTTTTCCGCTTATATAAAAATAACTTCAAGAATACATGTATACACTTAATTTTGGTGTATGTTCAAACTACTGAATATTCTCTGGAATAGTTTTAAAATGTCCCTGCAGGAACTTAAAAACAATAAGCTCCGCAGCGCTCTTTCACTTACTGGTGTGGCGTTTGGTATTTTCTGTATCATCAGTGTGTTAGCACTGGTAAACAGCTTGCAGTCTAAAGTAGAGGACGACATTAAGCAGTTTGGAACCAATACAATTTATGTAGATAAATGGGATTATGCAGGTGGAGATGATTATCCCTGGTGGAAATACATTAACCGGCCATCCCCGAAATTTGATGAAGTAAGTTTTATAAAGGAAAAAAGTACGCTCGCCAAAAATGTGTGCTATGTCAATTCTACCAATTCCAATGTAAAATATGGTGACGACCAGGTAAATAATGCAGGCATCTATGGCGTAAGTGATGAATTTACAGATATTCAAACGGTGAATGTAACCTATGGACGTTATTTAAGTGAAACCGAATTTCAAAGAGGAAATCCTGTGGGTGTCATGGGTTATGAACTGGCTACACAATTATTTGGTAATCCCCAAAGGGCAGTAGATAAATCTGTAATGTTTGATGGTAAAAAAGTTAATATAACCGGCGTTATCGAAAAGCAGGGTAAAAGTATTTTAGATGGTTTTGATTATGATCATTGTATTATTCTTTCTTATCGCGCATTCGCATCTGTATATGATGTAAATGGAGATAACGCACAACCATTTATTATGGTTAATGCAAAAGATAATGTTCCATCCGCCGCACTCGTTGATGAACTTAAAGGAGTGATGCGACAGTTGCGGCAATTGAAACCCCGGCAGGATGATAATTTTGCCCTTAATGATGTTGGTGCAATCGGAAGCAGTTCAATCGGTAGTTTTTTTGGAACTGTAAATATTGGTGGTTGGGCGATTGCCGGCCTCAGCCTGATTGTGGGCGCTTTTGGCGTAGCAAATATTATGTTTGTAACGGTGCGTGAACGTACCAGTCAAATCGGTTTGAAAAAAGCATTAGGCGCAAAAAAACGAACGATTCTCACAGAGTTTTTATTGGAAAGTGCATTCCTTTGTATTATAGGCGGGATCATGGGTTTGGTATTGGTGTGGCTTTTAACGCTCGCATTAAATAGTGTGCTGCCTTTCCCAATGGTGATTGCTCCGAATATTATCCTCACTGCTTTTTCTATTTGCCTGGTTCTTGGAATTATATCCGGAATTATACCTGCCTCCATAGCCGCACGTATGAACCCGGTGGATGCAATCAGAAGTAAATAAATTCCATTATTTTTCTTTTTTTTATTTTTGCATAATGGTTTCAATTCTTGCCATCGAATCTTCCTGCGATGATACATGTGCAGCTATATGTACAGACGGTCATATACTTTCAAACGTGATCGCTAACCAGGAAGTCCACTCAAAATATGGTGGTGTAGTACCGGAACTTGCCAGTCG
>JBDTAN010000231.1:0-3063 GCA_039924585.1 Chitinophagaceae bacterium
CCTAAAAAACCATTTGCGCCGGTTATAAATATTCGCATTTATACAAAGATTTTTAGTTTTGATAAAACTACAATTCTTGCTCTTCAGTATTTTCTGAATTTTCCGTATGCGTGTTTTCTTCGCCTTCTTCTCCAAACCCTTCCATGCCTTTTTCCAAATCATATTTTTCTTCAATATCGGCGAACTTGCTTCCCAGCAAACTTTTCGTGCCATATTGAGGAGGCCCGATTCCTTCTGTACGTGAGATAAACGGGTAAGAAAAACTCCTGTTTTCTTCTTTGGAAACATGAATCAACTCAATCAAAAAAGACCATTTTTTGCTAAAATCATAGAGATAAATAAATTTCTGATTGGTGTCACGTATTTCACTACCGATGGTTATTTGATCCATTAATAAAGGTTCTGCTTTATACACTTTATCATATTTCAAAAGTGTGATTTCCCTTCCATGCGACCAATGGTCATTGCTGCGAAAAAAAGTTGCTTCATGCTTACCATCAAAACTGAATGCTTGCAAAATAGCGGCATGTAACTGGGAAAAAAATTGGTTATGTTGTATCAATATATCCCGATAAACGGTATCATCTTCTTCCAGGTAAATCCTGAATTTTAAAATAGCCATATTTGATTAATAATTTTATAAAAATAATGCAACAATAATACTGAGCTTTTCAGCAAAAATGATGCGGGATAATTTTTTATTTATTCAATGAGCTGCAAGTTTAAGTCTTTTGCTTTTTCCAGCATAAAAGAAAATGCCGCTGAATGATTATTTTCAATTTTGCCATCAAGAATTGCTTCTCTAATTGCATCTTTTATGAAGCCCACTTCCCGGCAGGGCTTTAAACCAAATGCCTGCATGATCTCTTCGCCTGAAACGGGAGGTTGCCAGTTTCGTAAATGATCTTTTTCTTCCACCGCCTGCATTCGCTGGCGGACAATCGCAAAATTTTCCAGGAACTTTGCTTTCTTCATTTTATTCTTGCTGGTAATATCGGCATTACAAAGCAACATTAGTTGATCAATATCTTCCCCTGCATCCAGTAATAAACGACGGACTGCGCTGTCGGTAATATTTTCTTTCGTAAGACTAATTGGCCGGAGATGAAGTAATACCATCTTTTGTACAAACCTCATTTTTTCATTCATCGGCAATTTCAGTTGACTGAAAATTTTGGGAACCATTTTAGCACCAACCACTTCATGACCGTGAAAAGTCCATCCGGCATTTGGATCAAAACGTTTTGTCGCTGGCTTTGCTATATCATGTAAGATAGCAGCCCATCTCATCCACAAGTCACTCGTTTTAACGGCCACATTATCGAGCACTTGTAGTGTATGATAAAAATTATCTTTATGGCCTTTTCCGTCCACATATTCTGCCCCATGCAAACGCATCATTTGCGGAAAAAAAATTTCCAATAAACCGCTCTCACTCAGCAAGTGAAATCCTGTTGATGGCTTCTTTGATAAAATGATTTTATTCAATTCATCCGTAATTCTTTCAGTGGAAACTATATTGATTCTGTTTGCATTTCTCTGGATAGCCTGGAATGTAATTTCGTCAATTTCAAAATCCAATTGTGTTGCAAAACGGATAGCACGCATCATCCTCAGTGGATCATCGGTAAATGTAATATTGGGATCTAGTGGTGTTTTAAGTATTCTTTTTTCCAGGTCATTCACGCCACCAAACGGGTCTAATAAATTGCCAAAGTCATTTTCATTTAAACTGATGGCCATTGCATTTATTGTAAAATCGCGGCGCAATTGGTCATCCCGCAATGTGCCTGGTAAAACCTCTGGTTTTCTCGAATTGCTGGTATAGCTTTCTTTCCTTGCACCCACAAATTCTATTTCATATTCAAAGTTTTCAATGTCATTTTTAAAATGTCTTGCGTTCAATTTAATTTGTGCAGTACCAAAATTTTTAAAATGCGCCAAAGGAGGTGGCGGATCAAAATTTTTAGAAACAAAATATGCCAGTTCTATACCATCGCCTACGCAAACAATATCCAAATCGTTTACTGGCCTTCCCAATATTTTATCCCGAACAAACCCGCCAATTAAATAGCAGGGTGTTTTCATTTTTTGTGCGGATGTGGCAATAATTTTCAATAAATCTAATTCGATTTCCGAACATTCAATATCCATTGAACAAAGATACAGTTTCAATAGTAAGATCGGAAGATGGTAAGTTTTGAATGTTTAATTAACTTTGAAAAATGAGAATTGATGTCTTAACCGTAGTGCCGGAATTACTCGAAAGTCCTTTACAGCATAGTATGATGAAAAAGGCGCAGGACAAAGGGTTGCTGGAAGTGCATGTGCATCATTTGCGCCAATGGGCGCTGAATAAGTATGGCCAGGTAGATGACTACCAATTCGGTGGCGGAGCCGGAATGGTAATGATGTGCGAACCATTGGCGAATGCAATTGAATTTTTACAAAGTTCCCGCAAATATGACGAAGTGATTTTTATGACACCTGATGGAGAAAAGCTGGAACAAAAAAAATGCAACAAATTATCACTAGCAGAAAATCTGCTTATTATTTGCGGGCATTATAAAGGTATTGATCAGCGTATCAGGGATCATTTTGTAACTATGGAAATTTCAATCGGTGATTTCGTTTTAAGTGGTGGAGAATTGCCTGCAGCGATTTTGATTGATTCAATTGGCAGATTGATTCCAGGTGTATTAAACGATGAAACCTCTGCACTCACGGATTCCTTCCAGGACAATTTGCTTGCACCGGATGTTTATTCAAGGCCTGAAAGTTTTCGGGGATGGAAAGTGCCTGATATTTTATTAAGTGGAAACCATCGTTTAATAGAAGAATGGAGAATGGAAAATGCTGAAAAAAAGACTGCATTGAAACGGCCGGATTTAATTACAGCATCAAAAACAAAATAACCATAAAAGGTTTATTGTGTCCGATTGGGATATTTTTAAATCCTTATAATTTATTTAACTAATTATCATTACCCTACTTTTACATTGTGAAACGCTTAACAGGTTTCCCGTATATATCCAATATCCAATCATTGATAAACCAGGCCGA
>JBDTAN010000232.1:0-2837 GCA_039924585.1 Chitinophagaceae bacterium
CACCAATACCAATAAGGCTCTTCACCTGCAATGCCGGGCTATCATTATTTTTCCCAAATAATTTTACGTCATCGTCATAGATCATATCCAGGCCATAGGTTGCCGTCATGAATTTATTGATTTTGAACACGAGAAAATTTGTATAAAATAAATCCACATTCTGGGGATTATTCCGGTAATCTGTAAACAAATCGATGCGGCCTTTATAACTTACATTTTTAAAAATATTTGCACTGTAATTGATGGAAGCAAAGACACCCAATTGATTAATGGAATGTTTGCCAGGCGGCACACCATACGCGCCTTTTGCAGATAAAGTTTTACTTCCGATATAGGTAAAACGATTGGTCAATGGTGAAAGAAATAAAGAGAAATTTGTAATAGGCTTATAATCAAAACCAGCCGCCAGTAAAATATACATGGGCGAGATAAATGAAGATGATAAAAAAGCGCTGTCGCCCACATACCCAAAACCATTGAACAATTGTGTGCGCAGGTTGAATAAACCAGTTAAGTAGATTTTTTTCGTTGTATCCAGTTTGTATCCATATTTGGATAGAATATCTACGCGGTCATCATTTTTACGGCCACCTTGTGAAGAAGTTTTCAGGTAACCAAAATTGAAATCAAAATTATTATCCCAGTTATGCCGCTTGCCGCGGTTCAAGACAAAATAATTAAAATAGGAAACAATGGCCATTGAAAAATCATCGCCATCTGCTGCCCAGTTGGACAATGAACCCTGCGCAATATTCAGGTTAAATAAACCGCTTCTTTTCCAAATCCAGGTACTGGTATCAGCCGGATCTTTTTTTACCGTACGGAAAAGTTCTACGGGAACATCTTTCACGGGCATATCTACCTGCGCAAAACCATTTAGAAAAAAAAAGCCCAAAAAAGTAGTCAATAAAATCTTCCCATTCATAGTATATATCCTTTTCAAATGCGCAAATATAAAACGTGAAAGAAAAAAATTCTGTTAACAAACTTTTTAGTGTTTTAAAAAAATATAATAAGAATACTACATTTGCCGGAATATGCAGATACAGATATTAAAATCGAAGATACACAGGGCTGTGATCACAGAAGCCAATTTGAATTATGTTGGAAGCCTGACACTGGACGAAGACCTGATGAACGCAGCCAACATGATTGAAAATGAAAAAATTCAAATTGTCAATGTTAATAACGGTACACGTATAGAAACCTACCTGATTAAGGGAAAAAAAGGCAGTGGTACTGTCTGCCTGAATGGACCGGCCGCCAGGAAGGGTGCGGTTGGAGATGTAGTCGTTATTATTTCGTATGCATCGATGGATTTTGAAGAAGCAAAATCTTTTCAACCTGCGCTGGTTTTCCCAAAAGATGGCAATAAATTATAGAAACGGTAATTGGCATTATTCGCAATTAACTAACTTCATAAATTATTTTCTATTTATTTCATTTCCAAAATTTGGAAAGGTTATTGATTAGGGAAAACAATCTATAAATTATTTCAAAAAAAATCAACATGAAAAAATTATTTGCCATTGGCGTATTTTCTGTTGCCTGCCTTTTTCAAAATGCAGCACAGGCACAGGATTCAAGTATGAATTCTAAAACTGAAACGACGAAAGTGCCGGAAGACAAATCAAAAAGACCAAGTCCGCCGGCAACTGTTACACAAAAAACAGAAGATGGTGTTACCATTACCATCAATTACAGTCAGCCATCCGTTAAAGGCCGCACAATTGGAACAGACCTCGAGCCTATGGAAGGAAAAGTTTGGCGCACCGGTGCGAATGAAGCCACTACTTTTACAGTAGACAAGGATGTAAGTATTGAAGGTAAAAATTTAGCAGCAGGCACTTATTCATTATTCACCATTCACTCAGGTGATGAGTGGACAATCATTTTTAATAAAGTAGCCAATCAGTGGGGGGCATTTAAATACGATGCAGCGCAGGATGCATTGCGCGTAACTGTATCCGCAGAAAAAGCAGATGCATTTACAGAAAAAATGACTTTCACTGTAGATGAAGACGGTACTATTGACCTTTTGTGGGGCGACTTAGAGGCAGAATTTAATGTAGGAACTGAATAAAAATATTTTATTATTTTAATTATAAAAGCGCTTTCATTTTGAAGGCGCTTTTTTTTCATAATCAACTACGTACGTTTTACTCAAATAATCATGTAGAGGCATATCGAGAAATGGTATAAAAAAACAATCAATTACAGTAATTCTTATTAAGCTGCGAAATACTATTTGAAAAAAAGTGGGGCGTTGTCCATCTTTATTTACAACCACAGACCTGGTTAATTTTTTACCGGGTGTACGGCCGTTGATACTTTCCAGTACCAGGTAATACAAAAACATCATCAACCCCATGAAATAATAAAAAGGGTAATAAGGGAGGTGATAATAAAAGACATTGAAACTCCATATTTTATACACGATATACGTGAGGATAAAAATAATGGTGGTATCCACTAAAAAATTCATGACGCGTGTGCCGATGCCTACTCTTCTCATATTGCAAATATCAGCGCATTAAATACATTTTCCCATAACCTTTATTAAAATATTTATCTGTGTCTACCTGGTTGCCATTGGAATCATAGGTTGGAAACTTATCGAGCGACTTTCCATTGAGGTTTGTCAATACACGATACAAGTAAACGCCATTACCCAGTTTTTGTCCATATTGATCTGTACCATCCCATTTAAAATCTGTGATATTGCGGCCAATATGCAGTGGGCCTAATTCTGCCGAAGTTATTTCGCGCACAATCTTGCCGGTGATGGTTAAAATCTGAATGCGGATATTTTGTGGCAATACACTTCCTGTCACCGT
>JBDTAN010000233.1:0-5431 GCA_039924585.1 Chitinophagaceae bacterium
AGCGCTCCGCATTTGCGAGTGTTTGTTTCCTGATCCAGGTTTCCGGCACTTTGGTTTTGTGTAAATTAGTCACTTCCAGGTAATAGCCAAACACATTATTAAAACTGATCTTTAAAGTATTTATTCCTGTTGCTTCCGCTTCCCGTTGTTGCAATTTTACGAGGTAATTTTTTCCACCCATGGCAATTTCCCGAAGGGAATCCAAATCTGCATGTATGCCATCATTAATCAGTCCGCCTTTATATGCAACTGTCGGCGGATTTTCTTTGATCTCTTTAATAATTTTTTCAGCGATCAGGTGGCATGGATTAAGTGCATCGCCAAGTCTTTGTAAATATTCGCTGGATGCATGGGCAAATAAATTTTTAAGCTCGCCGGTTACATGCAGGCTTTTCGACAATTGCATCATTTCACGCGGTGAAATTTTTTTCATGGAAATTTTACTCACCAGTCTTTCCATATCGCCGCATTGTTTCAACTGGTGTACAATTTGTTTGCGCAATTCAGTTTCCTTCACTAAAAATTCTACCGCATCGAGGCGTTCATTAATTTTTTGAATATCTTTCAAAGGCAATACGATCCAGCATTTCAGCAGGCGTGCGCCCATTGGCGTAATGGTATTATCCAGTGTTTTTAATAAACAATTTCCGGCATTATAGCCTTCCGGAAGAATTTCCAAATTGCGAATTGTAAAGCGGTCCATCCACACGTGATCATCTTGTTCCAATCTTTGAATGGATGAAATATGTTGCAGGTGCGGATGTTCAGTTTCCTTCAAATAATGCAGGATCGCGCCAGCGGCCATGATGCCACTTTGCATATTTTCAATTCCAAAACCTTTGAGTGAATGTGTTTGAAAATGTTTGAGTAAAATTTCCGATGTATAATTGGATTCAAAGATCCAGCTATCCAGCGTATAGGTATAAAATTTTACACCGAAAAGTTCCTTGAATTTTTTAAGCATATTGCGTTGCAGGATCACTTCAGACGGCTTCAGGCTTTGCAATAATTTATCAATGTATTCTTCATTGCCTTCTGCCACCAAAAATTCCCCGGTGGTAATATCTAGTAATGCGAGGCCATTTTTATTTTCTTCCAAATGCACACATGCCAAAAAATTATTACTGTTATGTTCGAGCAATTTATCATTCGTAGCAATGCCGGGCGTAACCATTTCCGTAACGCCTCTTTTTATAATTCCCTTCGCCAGTTTGGGATCTTCGAGCTGATCGCAAATTGCCACGCGGTAACCGGCTTTTACCAATTTATGCAAATACGTATCCAGTGCATGATGTGGAAATCCCGCTAACTCATTCGTGGTATCAGAATTATTATTTCTTTTGGTAAGTGTAATGCCCAATACTTTTGAGGCAATAATGGCGTCGCTGCCAAATGTTTCATAGAAATCGCCCACGCGAAACAATAAAATAGCGTCGGGATATTTTTGTTTAATGGCTTTATGTTGCTTCATCAAAGGAGTATCTGCAGAAGATTTTGCCATAGCCACAAATATATACAGCAGCAGTCAGGAATAAAAGAGCGGTGGGCGTTTGTGGAGAATTTTCTCATAAGAATCCCGCTTTTTTAACAAAGGAATTTTTTTCTTTCAGTTTGCTTGCTTGTATTTTAATTAACTTTGCAACATAAAATTTCAGCTATGAAGAAAATGCATATCGTGGCTTTGGTATTAATAGCCGTTGCAATAGCTACACTCATTAGCTTTATGGGCGACGTTACTTCCTATGATACAATAGCTTCTGCAAAAAATAAACCCGGAAAACATGTGAATCTTGTGGCATCATTGGATAAGTCGAAGCCTTTGATTTATGACCCCGTGAAAGATCCGAATTATCTTAAATTTACTGCTATTGATACACTGGGAAATTCCATTGATGTTGTCTATCATAATAGTATTCCAACTGATATGCAAAAAAGTGAACGTATTGTTTTAAAAGGTTATGTAGAAAATGGCACTTTTGAGTGTAAAGAAATTTTATTGAAATGCCCAAGTAAGTATAAAGATGATATGAAGGAGACAGAAAAAAATATCAATGCAGGTAATAATGCATACGGCCAGGATGAAAAACCTGCTGCTTCTGCTGAAACCAAAAAGCCTTATTAAAAATGACTTATCCAGGTGAACACCTACTGCCCGGCCAGATCGGGCATTTTCTTGCTATTTTATCGCTGGTAACTTCCGCGGTCGCAACTATTTCTTATTTCAAATCAAATAAATCTATTAACCCAACAGAAAAAAATAGTTGGCTAAAATTAGCGCGCGTTTCGTTTTTGATTCAATCAGTTTGTGTGCTTGGCGTTTTCATTTCCCTGTATTATATTATTTCCAATCATTATCACGAGTATTTTTATGCCTGGAACCATTCATCCAGGTCATTACAAAAAGAATATTTGCTGGCAAGTTTCTGGGAGGGCCAGGAAGGGTCGTTTATGCTTTGGAGTTTTTGGAATATGGTGTTGGGCTGGATGTTTATCTGGCGTACCCGCAAATGGGAAGCACCTGTATTGACGATCGTTTCCTTCGCACAGTTTTGTATAGCCACCATGCTGATTGGCATTTATTTTTTTGGAGTAAAAGTAGGCAGTAATCCATTTATTTTATTCCGCGAGCAAATGCCGGGACTGCCCATTTTCGACACGCCGGGATACCTTACTTTACCAAAAATCTTTGCGGGAAATGATTTGAACGCCTTGTTGCAGAATTATTGGATGGTGATACATCCGCCCGTTTTGTTTTTGGGTTTTGCTTCAACAATTATTCCATTCGCTTTTGCATATTCCGGCCTTATCAATAAAGATCATAGTTGGGTAAAATCTGCTTTGCCATGGACATTATTTTCTGCTGCAGTACTTGGCACCGGTGTGATGATGGGTGCAGCCTGGGCATATGAAAGTCTTTCCTTTGGTGGTTATTGGGCCTGGGATCCTGTAGAAAATGCATCACTTGTGCCCTGGCTAATTCTCGTTGCAGGTTTGCATACTAATCTAATTTACAACCATAGTGGATATTCATTGAGAACCACTTATTTATTTTACATACTCAGTTTTTCATTTGTATTGTATTCCACATTTCTTACGCGCAGTGGTGTGCTTGGAGATACTTCGGTACACGCTTTCACCGGCGCGGATATGACCACACAATTACTCTTATTTGTGTTTGTATTTTTTCTTCCGCTATTGTTTTTATATTTTAAAAACAAGAAAGATATTCCGACGATACGACGAGAGGAGAATATGTATAGCCGTGAGTTTTGGATGTTCATCGGATCACTCGTTTTATTTTTATCCGCAATCATTATTTCTTCTAAAACCTCCATGCCTGTTATCAATAAAATTTTTGGTACCAACTTTGCGCCACCGGTGGATGTAGAATTTGGCTATAACCAGGTGCTCGTTTTTATTGCAATGATCATTGGCATTCTAACTGCCGTTACACAATATTTAAAATACAAGGAAACAAAGCCCGCTTATTTTGGTAAAAAAATTCTTGTACCAACAATCATCTCTTTACTTTTTACTATTGCAATTATTATTTGGGGAAATGTACATTATGATAAACATGGCCCCGGATTTCTGGCTGCCATTTACCTCGCTATTTTTGGTGCGGTGTATGGTGTGGTAGCAAATGCGCTATATATCTTTACAAATTTAAAAGGTAAAATTGCTTCTTCCGGTGCATCTATCGGGCATATTGGATTCATGCTTTTCTTATTCGGTGTGTTGATTTCTTCCAGCAAAAAAGAAACGCTGAGTATGAACACAACAGGAATTAATATTTTCAAAAAAACGGCGAATGAAGATCCCGCTGAAAATATTACGTTATTTAAGAATGTGCGTACGGATATGGGGAAATATGATGTCACCTACCTGCGCGATACAGTTAATAATTTTGATCGCAAAAAATATTTTGAACTAAAGTTTGAGAAAAAAGATGATGGCGAAATTTTTTATCTCTACCCGGATGCTTTAAAAAATAATAAAGGTGCGGAAGGATTTTCCGCTAACCCGGATAAAAAACATTATCTCACCAAAGATATATTTGTTTATGTCACTTCCTGGCTGGAAGGAGATAAAGCAGATACTACATCTTACGCACCAGTAACGATGAAAGTAGGTGATACAGCGTTTTATACAAATGGCATGCTGACGCTGAATCATGTGGATGTAAATCCGCCTTCTCCCCGCTTCCCCGTTTCCGCAGGTGAAACTTCCATGCAGCTCAGTATGACAATAATTACCAAAGAAGGTGTGACTTACCAGGCACGTCCTGAAATAATTATTCGTAGCGGTAATTCCATGGAAAATAATCCAGACACCGTTTTAGCACAAAGCCTGATTGTAAAATTCAACAAGATCATTGATGAAAAAACAGGTGAACTGGAGATTGGGGTAAAAGAAAGCAAACGTATGAATGACCTCATGACGCTTAAAGTTTATGAGTTTCCATTTATTACACTTGTCTGGCTAGGCATTGCGTTAATGGTGATTGGATTATTAATGAGCGCCTGGCAGCGCGTGAAAAAACTACGCCGACTTAAAAATTAAAAATAACAATTAAATAGGGTTACTTTTATCAGGTAAAACGTATTTCTACTCATAGCCTCTTTATATTTAAATATGCGTTTCCCGGTACAAATACATATCCGTTATTTTATATGCGCAATCATTTTCTTATTTGTAAAAATAAATGATGTGTCTGCCCAAAACGGTCATGGCATTTACGATACCATTCTTGTCCAAGGTTGCATTGAAGATAATGGAGATACCATTCCCTGCGGATTTTTAGAACCTGTTTCCGTCCAAACAAAAATGTCTCAAAAATGGAAAGACTATTATGCAAAATGGGACAGGCTGCGTAATGCGATCTATGTGACTTATCCGTATGCAAAACAGGCTGGCGCCGTGATGAATGATATCAACCGCCAATTAGTAAATGTGACCGATAAAAAGGAAAGAAAAAAAATCATCATTTCCCGGGAACATGATTTGAAAACAAAATTTGCAGACAAGCTCACGCAACTTTCGGTATACCAGGGAAAAGTTTTAATGAAATTGATCTACCGCGAAACGGGTAATAACTGTTATGAGATCATTGATGATTATAAAGGTCATTTTAATGCAACATTCTGGCAAACCATTGCTATAATATTCGGCTCAAACCTGCGCCAGAATTACAATCCCGCAGGTGATGATGCAGCAATGGAAGCCATTGTAGTGGATGTAGAAAGAATGTACGGGCTTCGCAAATAATCGCAACGTTTTTTTTCTTTTTTTACATTCATTTTTCAATTTTATTTTTACAAGTATGGATAAAATAATTTTTATCTATATCATACATTTCAAATTCTTATAAATTCATTTTTATGAAAGCAGATTTACTTGCATTTGGCGTTCATCCCGATGATGTGGAACT
>JBDTAN010000234.1:0-6260 GCA_039924585.1 Chitinophagaceae bacterium
TTACCAAAAACATACCTAGTAACAAACTAAATAATGATGCGGAAATAAACCATAATAACGCTTTTCCACCAACGCGTCCTACAGTTTTCAAATCACCCAGTTTGGCAATTCCAACAACCAGCGTAGAAAAAACCAATGGTGCAATAATCATCTGCACCAACCTTAAAAAGATAGTGGTCAATAATTCAATTTTGGGAGAAAAACTAAGAATAAATGAAGGTGAAGCTGTAGTGAAAATGATGTACCCGGTAATGGCTCCTAATATCATAGCAATTAAAATCCACAGCGTTAGTTTATTAGAAGACTTCATGTATAATTTTTAGATCAGCGCAATATAAGATATAAGTTAAAAGAATGCATGATACAAAAAGATGATGAAAGTGGTGTAAATTTTCAAAAAAAATATTTCAACTATTTTATAGACGAATAGCAATGAAGAAAAATTATTTTGCTTTATTTTTAAATAAAATGAACCCGTCTATAAAACTTTTTTAGGTAAACAAAAAGAAATCAGTATTTTGCCCATCCATAACCATACAAAAAAAATCAACTTATGAGTTTATTTGTCAGAAAACCAATGGATGTTTTAATGAATGAAGCAGCTGAAACAGGTACGCATACATTAAAACGAACACTTGGGCCAGTAGCGCTTGTGGCGCTTGGCATTGGCGCAATTATAGGTGCAGGCTTATTTTCTATAACTGGTCTTGCTGCTGCGAATAATGCTGGTCCGGCGATCACAATATCCTTTATAGTGGCAGCCTTTGGTTGTCTTTTTGCAGGCCTTTGTTACGCGGAATTTGCGTCAATGATTCCCGTTGCAGGTAGTGCCTATACGTATTCATATGCGACCATGGGAGAATTTCTTGCATGGATTATAGGCTGGGATTTAGTGCTGGAATATGCGGTTGGTGCTGCTACTGTGGGCATTAGCTGGAGCCGTTATCTTGTAAAATTTTTGGAAGGCTTTGATATAGTCTTACCGCATTCGCTAACGGTCGGGCCGTTTGAACCGGGCGGTATGATCAATTTACCAGCAGTTGGAATTATAGTATTAATGAGCTTACTTTTAATTAAAGGAACCAAAGAAAGCGCTACTGTAAATGCCGTTATCGTTTGTGTAAAAGTTGCAGTTGTACTGGTGTTTATTTTTCTTGGTTGGAAATATATTAATAATGCGAACTACGATCCATATATTCCTGCTAACACTGGTTCATTTGGTAGTTTTGGTTTCAGTGGAATTATTAGAGCTGCGGCAATTGTCTTCTTTGCTTATATTGGTTTTGATGCGGTGAGTACAGCCGCGCAGGAAGCTAAGAATCCAAAACGCGATATGCCTATTGGAATTTTAGGATCATTGGCAATTTGTACCATTCTTTATATTTTGTTTGCGCATGTAATGACAGGTGTTGCAAATTATCAATCATTTGCAGGGCAGGATGGTATTGCACCGGTAGCTATAGCAATTAATCACATGGGCACTACAAATGCAGCTGGAATTATAACACCTGATTATCCCTGGTTGAACCGTGCAATACTCGTAGCAATACTTGGTGGTTACTCATCAGTTATTCTCGTAATGCTGATGGGTCAAACACGTGTGTTTTATAGTATGAGTAAAGATGGATTGATTCCTAAAATATTTTCTACAGTTAATCCAAAAACACAAACACCGGCAAAAAGTAATTTGCTGTTCATGGTTTTTGTAAGCTTGTTTGCAGCGTTTGTACCTGCACGCGTTGTGGGAGAAATGACGAGCATTGGAACCTTGTTTGCATTTATTCTTGTATGTGCAGGCAGTTGGGTAATGCGTAGAAAAATGCCAGAATTACAACGTGCTTTCAAAGCACCCTTTGTTCCATTAGTTCCAATTCTTGGTATTGGTACTTGTTTATTTATGATGGTATTTCTTCCTGCAGATACCTGGATTCGTTTAGTTGTGTGGATGCTTATAGGTCTTGATATTTATCTAAAGTATGGTGCTAAACATAGTCATCTCGGTAATGGTACGGAAAACAGGATTGGTATGCACACGGCGCGCTGGGTAGGTGTAGGGTTAAGTGTTTTATTATTCATCACCGGATTTTTACATCAATATACTGCCGGCTGGGATTCTGATAGAACGTTACTTTATATTGCAATCATTTTTGGTATCATCCATTTATTTATTTTCATCCGGAAAATGGCTTTGAATCCAAAATCATCCGAAGCATAATTTTTTAAATAAATATTTCAAACCGCGGGAAATATCCGGCGGTTTTTTTTTACTTGGATGACTCGTTGCAAGGTTTTAATTTTGCACAACTTTATTTTAAACCGTAGCAGGTGTATTTAAATCCTGCAAAAAATATTTTGTAAGAATGGGAAGAATTTTTGAAGTACGAAAAGCCACCATGTTTGCCCGCTGGGATCGCATGGCAAAACAATTTACGCGCATTGGAAAAGAGATTGTCATTGCTGTAAAAAACAGTGGCCCGGACCCGGATATTAATCCCGCACTACGCCGTTGTTATCAAAACGCACGGAGTGTAGGTATGCCCAAAGACAGGGTAGAAGCGGCTATTAAAAGAGCGATGGGAAAGGATACCGAAAACTATGAAGAAATTTTATATGAAGGCTATGCGCCACATGGTGTAGCCATTTTAGTGGAAACTGCAACAGATAATCATGTACGAACTGTAGCGAATGTAAAATCACATTTTAATAAAGGTGGTGGCACTTTGGGCAATAGTGGCAGCGTGAGTTTTCAATTTAAGAAAATGGGTGTTTTCAAATTAAACCCCGAAGGCCTTGACATGGATGAACTGGAGCTTGAATTAATTGACAATGGCCTGGATGAATTGGGTGAAGGAGAAAATGATAACGGTGATGTGGTAATAATTTTGCGTTGCAATTTTACAGATTTCGGTAATCTGCAAAAAGCATTGGAAGAAAAAAAGTTGATACCATTAAGCGCAGAACTCGAATGGATTCCGCAAACAACTGTGCCCGTGACAGATGAGCAGGCAGAAGAAGTATCAAAATTAATTGAGCGACTGGAACAGGACGAAGACGTGAATAAAGTGTTTCATAACATGCAATAATTTAATTAAATAAATTGATAGATATAAGCCAGGTAAAAAATCCGGTGATATTTTTTGATGGTGTTTGTAATCTCTGCAATGCCAGTGTTCAATTTATGATCAGGCATGATAAAAAAAAGCTTTTGCGTTATGCATCTTTGCAATCTGCTATTGGACAACATTTACTTAAAGAAAATAATTTAGCGGAGAAGCATTTTGATTCATTCATTCTTTTTGAAAATCAAATTATTTATACAAGATCTACAGGTGCTTTAAAGTGTGCAAAATATTTATCAGCACCATGGTCCTGGTTATCTATTTTTATGTATGTGCCGCGTTTTATCCGCGATGGAGTTTATTCCCGGATCGCTAAAAACAGGTATAAATGGTTTGGCAAAAAAGAAGCTTGCTGGCTGCCTTCACCGGAATTGAAAAGTTTATTCCTGGACGAAAAATAAGCAATATCATTTTTCAAAACTGTATTGCCGTTCCACTTTGCAAACGCGCACTGTATAATATTGATACCATTTTTCAATACCCAATTTTTGCGCGACTAAATGCTCGATATCTTTTTTCCAATTTAGAATATCTTCTTCTGTTTTCCAGTATGATACGGTGATTCCAATTTCTTCGCGTGCGGATTCTACCCCAAGAAAACCTTTTTGCAACGCAGCGAGTTTAAACATTTTATCTGCCATTTTTGAATATTCATTTGCATCATTTCCTGTTTTTAAAGAAGTAAAAATAACCGCGTAATAAGGAATTGCAGGCAGCAGTAAACTCATAGAATTCTTTTTGTACTATTCAATATAATTTGATGAATTTTAAGTACCTGGGGTATGATCAATTGTTTTTCATCATTAATAATTACATGATCACATAAATTCATTTTATCTATATCATCCATTTGATTTTTCATTCTTGCTTCGGCTTGCTCTTTACTAATCTTGTCTCTTTCCATTACTCTTTTAATGCGTATTTCTTTTGGTGCAAATACACCAACAACGAGATCAAGGTGTTTTTCAGCGCCTGCTTCAAAAATCAGCGCTGCTTCTTTGATCATGTACGGAGCTGTTTGTTGTTCCATCCAATCGCCTGCTGCAGCGATAGTTGCAGGATGAACGATATTATTTAATTGCGTCAATTTTATTTTATCATGAAATACAATGCCGGCTAAAAATGCCCTGTTTAATTTTCCATCATGATAAGTATTTGCACCAAACAGTTGTACAATTTTTTGTTGGACGACAATATCTTCTTCCATCAATTTTTTTGCGATCGTATCTGCATTAAATACCGGGATACCCAGGGTTTCAAATATTTTTGCAACAACTGATTTTCCACTTCCCATGCCACCGGTAAGTCCAACTTTTTTTCTCATTCTGCTGATTAGGTATTGTAAAAATAAACAACATTGCGTAATTGCCGGGCATAAAAAAAGAGGCCATTGCCCCTTTCTTATATTTCAAATAATTTTATTTAATTGGAGTAGCAACCGTCGCTTTGTTGGCTGTATTACTCCATTCCAGGCTGATTGCAGACCTTTCAATGCGGAGGTAACTTCCGGGACTTACTTCCAGTTGAATTGTTCCGTCATCATTTACTCTATAAATAGTACCATGAATACCGGCAATCGTTACAATCTTATCGCCTTTCTGCATTCCCTCAATAAATTTCTTCTGTTCTTTTGCTTTTTTGGCTTGCGGGCGAATCATGAATAACCAGAATACGAGTATGATGGCACCCATCATGATCAGTGAAAAACTAGAACCTCCCTGCCCGTCCGGGCTTGCCATTAATAAAGTTGCGTTCATTGCGTTGATTTTTATTTTGCTGTTTGTTGAATTGAATTTTTATAAAAAATTAAAGATCTTTTTTATCATCTTTTTCCTTTAAAATAACCGTTCCCGTAAATACCAGCGTGGGCGATGCCTCAATCGTATTTGTCGTTACAGAAATTACTTTTCTTACGTCCGGTGTATTGCTGTGGCCACTATCAAAAATTGCATCTACATTTCCCTGTGCGCCGGGAGCAATGGCTTCTTTGGTATAAGAAGCAACAGTGCAGCCACATGAAGGTTGCACAGCTACAATATATAAAGGTTTAGTGCCTGTATTTTTACAATGAAATAAAATATGAATTTTATCGCCTTGTTTTACTGTCCCAAAATTAACGAGACTATCTTCCCACTGAACACTTGTATAATTGGCAGAATCATTGGCTGCTTTCATGTTTTTAGAAGCAGTGTCTGCATTACTGTTGTTACAGGATGAAAATAATATTATCAAAAATATACATGCAGGCATAGTGAAAAGTGCCCCGAAATATTTTTTAAAATAGAAAGTCTTTAGCGCCTGTGGATCCATGTAATTGATATAAGGCGGCAAAATTACTCAAATATTTGTAGGAAATGCTATAAAAAATAGATAAAACTAATTCATTATAAAAGGTATAGTTAATTGATTTTTTAAAATACAAAGAATGTCCTTCAAGGATTATATTTTTCTAATATATAATATTGTCTTTATATTGCATTCGACTTTGGCAAAATGTCTAAAGAAATTATTATTAAATCTATTTACAAAATGAAGCACTTAAAATTGTTTTTATGCATCGCAATTATTTTTTTAGGATCAAAAACTGCCTCTGCACAAGATCCTGTGATTGAAAATACACCTGTCAAAATTCAAAATACAAGCTGGAAAGGAACTTTTTTTGTACCGTCTCCACAAGAATGCATAATGACCTTTACATCCGATACAGCATATCTTAAGATAAATGGCGAATCGATAGAAACGAGCACTTTTACAATTAATGGTGATACGCTTACTTTTCATAAAGTTTCCGGGGGAAGTCCATGTGGTATGGATATTATTGGTATTTATAAAATGGACATAAAAGATGATTTGTTATCCATTTCGGTAATTGCAGATGATTGCCAGGCCAGGGCAATGGGATTTCCAACTGAACCTTTAACGGCGATTAAAGAATAAAAAAGGACACCTTCCGGCATCCTTTTTTAAAAGATAAAATTTATTCTAAAAAGAAAATGTTACATGTGCTATGCCACGCGTTGCAATTTTAGTCTGCCCATCTGAAAGATTTTGATCAATCGGCAATTGAATATTCACGCCAAAAGTTATTTTTGACATATTAATATCAATGCCTGCTGCTCCCAGTAAAGCATTACCTCCTGT
>JBDTAN010000235.1:0-3922 GCA_039924585.1 Chitinophagaceae bacterium
GTAAAAACGCACGCCGAATGGATCATGAAGCAAATTGAATTTTTATCCGCACATCACTATTTTACAAAATCAGCAATTGCAGAATTAGAACCAAAAAAACAAGAAACGCTTAAAAAACTAAAATCAGAATTAGCATCCACTTTACCCAAAAATCAAAAAACAAGTAGCGGTGAAATTATCCAGGATACGATCTTAAATATAGCCGGTGTATTCATTGCCGGATTTGCATTGAGATGTTTTTTAGTACCTAATAAATTTTTCGATGGCGGCATCACAGGGCTTTCTCTTTTGTTACATGAATTGTATCATTTCAATTTATCCGGCCTGGTGATCTTATTAAATATCCCATTGATTTTTCTCAGTTATTTTACTTTGGGGAGAAAATTTGCGATTCGGATTTTTATCAGTGTTGTATTATTTGGAGCATGCCTGTATTTACTGCCGGACTTTCCCCTAACAAATGATAAGTTATTGGTTGCTGTTTTTGGCGGCATCTTTTTAGGTATGGGTATTGGCCTTGTAATGCGCGCTGGTGCAGCATTAGATGGCATTGAGGTGCTCGCGCTTTATACTTTGAAACGTACTTCATTCACCATTACAGAAATAATTTTAGGATTGAACATTTTGATTTTTACGGTTGCTGCATTTGAATTTGGTATTCAAACTTCGTTATATTCTATACTCACTTATTTTGCGGCTACGCGCACCATTGATTATGTAGTAGAAGGTATTCAGGCTTATACCGGCGTAACCATTATTTCAGGGAAAAGCGAAGCCATTAAATATGAATTGGTGAATAATCTTGGCCGGGGCATTACCGTGTATAAAGGAGAAAGAGGATTTTTACCAGGGAAATTTGAAGTAAGCTCAGAGGTTGATATTATTTTCACCGTGATTACACGTATGGAATTGCGAAAATTAAAAAATCTTGTGTACGATGTAGATCCGCGTGCATTTGTTTTTGCAAATACTATTAAAGAAGCGGCCGGTGGCATATTAAACCGGCGGCATACACATTAAGATTCTTATATTTATTTGGATAAAATATTTATTGATTATTTGTTTTCGCAATCCAATCTATCACTGCAGAAATTTGATCTTTACTTTCTTCAAAATATATCTTTAAACCAACCTCCTTAGCCAGGTCGCTTACCATTTGCAGGCCAAATCCGGATTGATGACTGCTTATATTTTTTTGCCCTAATAATGAATTCAGTTTTTCTGCATCGGGGTTTTCACATTCATTTGTTATAACTATTTTATTTTCCAATAATTCAATGCTGATAATTTTTTCTGCCAAGCTGTTTCTGATCGCATTTTGTAAAATATTTCTTATAATTATTCTCAAAAAGTTCTCATCACTTTTATAGTATCTATCGATTGTAATTTTTAAATCTATCATCAATTTTTTATCGCTGATGTCTTCAACAAATAAATCTATTTCTTCGCGGAGTAATTCCAGACCATTAATAATTCTATACTGTGGAGTGAAGTTTTTCATTTGGCTTTTACTCCAAAGTAGTAAGTCCTCCATGGTTTCCAATACATTTTCTGAAGCTTTATTAATCCGTTTGGTAAATGCATCATCTGTATTTACTGCATGCCCGGAATTGTTTTTTTGAAAATGCAACATTTGCACGATCTTACTTACCGGCGCACGCAGGTCGTGGCCAATTACGCCAAATAATTTAGCTTTCGTTTCATTTGCCACTGATAATTCATCATTAACCTTATCCAAAAGCAAATTCCGATCATTCAAAATCTTGTTTGCCTTTTCCCTGTTCCTATAAATAAAATATAGCAACAATGAAATAATGCCAAGTGCACCAAGTCCTATGATCAACAGCAAGCGGGTGCGATTTGCTTGATGTAACTCCAGCTCGCTTAACCGGTTTTCATTATCAAGAAATTTGATGCGGCTTTCTTTTCTTCCCGTTTCATACCGGGTTGCCTGGTCAGCCAGGTTCGTTGAAATTTTTTCAGCAGTAAGTGAATCCAAAACAACAGCATATTGAGAAAAGTATTTTATAGCTGCTGCATTTTTCCCTTCTGCCTGGAGACTCATTCCCATATATTTAATAGCCTCTGCATAAGCTTCTTTACTAAATTGTTGCGCATCGGGCAAAGCAATGGACAAGGAAGAAATTGCTTTTTTATAATCACCTGTTTTGAAATAATATTTCCCGGCTAATATTTCTCCATCGTATGAAAAAACAGGCTGGCCACTTTTCATTCCCAGGTCGTTTCCTTTTTCTATAAACGGAAAAGCATCTTTAAATAAATTTTTATTTAAATAATATTCACCAATGGAAAGATTGGATAAAATAATTTCATACGGCGGCGCCTTTGCTGATTTGAATTGAATTTCAAGCGGCCGGATATATTTATCAAGATAAATTAATGCGGAATCAATTTGACCAGTAACTGAAAATAATTTAATGAACTGTGCTTTATATCGAATTTTCATAAGCGGCGATATTCCTTGAATTACATTTCCTTCCCGAAGCATACCCAGCGCCTGTTCCGGGCTTCCCGACTTTAAATATAATTGAGCTAAAGTATAGCACTCATTGACATAATCATTTAGTGCCTGCATATTTCCCACACTATCAATTTCACGCTTTAAAATACCAATACTTTTTATATAAAAATCCTGTGCCGTGCTATAATAAGATTTGTGCTGGTAAAAATTTCCCAATGCCGCATAGCTTTTTGAAAGCGCTTTCATGTCTTTCGTTGTATCAGTTACAACCTGTAAAATATTTTTAAGGTATTCTGAATTTTTATTTCCTTGCATTTCAAAACTCATGTGCAGCAATGCAACAGTTGCATCTGTTATTAAAATAGCTGACCTTGATTTTATTGCTTCTTCCAGGCTTTTGTTATAATAAAATTGAATGCTGTCTCCATTCATGGAATTACTGTAAAAAAAACCCTGAGCAGCATAAGAAAAAAATTGAGCCCTGGAATGTGTGTCATTTTTAGCAGCTAATTCCAGGCCTTCTAATGCTATAGTTGTAAGATTTTGATGTGTGCTTTCATTTTCAAAACCATGAGAAGCGAGGTGCATTTTGGTTGAATCACAATAAGCCAGCCATGCATCAACCCGTGATTGCTGATCATTCATTTTTGTGAGATCCGGTCGCTGACAAATTGCAATATCATGCCACAAAAATGAAATAAGAAAAAATATAAAAAAAATTCGTTTCATGTTTTTGCACAATTCATTTATTTGCTTTTAAAAATTGATTGTATGCTTATATAATTTTCCCACCGGCAATTCTTTTAATTGTATGAATATTTTATTCTTTTGTACAGATTCAATTCTTTTACTATTTACAATATAACTTCTATGAATACGCACAAAGTTTGGCGGCAATCTTTCAGCAAAACTGTTCAGGGTGGAGAGTACCAAATATTGTTGTTGCACGGTGAAAATACGTGTATAATCCCCCATTGCTTCTATATACAATATTTCCTGTATGAGTATTTTAAATTTATCATGTCCTTGCTTAATAATTATGAAATTCGTTTCTGTTTCTTCATCAAAGGCAAAAGATTTATACTTCATCCTGGAAAAATCTTCTATGCGCAAAGCACATGTGGCAAAGCGTTTTGACGAAACAGGTTTTAATAAATAATCAAATACTTCCAGGTCAAAACTTTCCAGTGCGAATTCCGGGTGTGATGTGATAAGAATTGTTAATATGCCCGGGTATTTATTTTTTTTTAAGAAATCAATGCCACTCATTCCTGGCATTTCAATGTCCAGGAATAAAAGATCAACCGTATTTGCAGATAGAATTTCCAGTGCTTCAACAGGATTTTCGAAACTGGCAGTCAACTCCAGGAAAGGAAATTTATTTGCTTCCAGTTCAATAATTTTTCTGTCGGTATCATCATCATCAATGATCACATATTT
>JBDTAN010000236.1:0-2668 GCA_039924585.1 Chitinophagaceae bacterium
TTTCGCCTGCTGTCTCCACTTTTGCGATCACTTTTCCCACGGGTACTACATCATTTTCATTGAACAAAATTTCTGCAATTTTTCCTGCAACGGAACTCGGAACTTCGCTATCCACTTTATCCGTAGCAATGTCCAGCAAAGTTTCATCCAATGCAATAGAATCGCCTACTTTTTTATGCCACTTTAAAATGGTTGCTTCCATGATGCTCTCTCCCATTTTCGGCATTACCAGGTCAATGATCGCCATATGTATTGTTTTGTATTATAAGTATTTTAATAGTGCTTATTAAAAAATAAACCGCGCCAAAGATAATACTTGCCGGTTAAAATTTTTCAAGTATAAACATACGCAAAAAATTAAATGCCTGCATAGCCGTCAAATGTATATTTCTTTCCCGGTCAAAGCGAACATGAATGCGGGTTGCAACAATATTTTCTGCATCACCCGCCGCGATCCAAACTGTTCCCACTGGCTTATTTGTTGTGCCACCACCCGGCCCCATAATGCCGGAAACAGCTACCGCAAAATCTGTTTTCATGATGGACAATGTGCCTTTCACCATTTCGCGAACTGTTTCTTCACTCACGGCCCCAAATTTCTGCAGGGTTATTTCTTGTACGTTTAAAACATTTTTCTTGATGGTATTTGAATAGGCAACTATACTTCCCTGGAAAAATTCCGAAGCGCCGGGTATCGCTGTGATCAAATGTGCCATATAGCCACCCGTGCAGCTTTCAGCGGTTGCAAGTGTTTTGTGTTTGGATAAAAGTAATTTGGCCACTACTTCCTGCATCGTATTATCCGTTGGTGTAACGAGCCATTCTTTTGTACGCTCTTTTAAATCTTCAAAAGCTGTATCTAAAATTTTTGGAGAAATGCCATTTGCCGTCAGCCTTAAACGCACCATGCCAAAATTGGGCAAATAGGCCAATTTTAAATTTTCAGGTAAAGCAATTTCAAAATCTTTTATTTTATCTGCCAGGAAAGATTCGCCAATGCCATAAGTCAATAATGTTCGATGCTCAATAGGTGGCAACTCAAAAAGATTTTTCAAAAAAGGCAATACCTGGTTTTGCATCAGGCCGTGCATTTCAAAAGGGACACCCGGTAGACTGAAAAAATATTTTCCATTTTTTTCGAAAAGCATCCCCGGCGCGGTGCCAATTTCATTTTTCAAAACAGTACAAACATCCGGCACTTCAGCCTGCTTTCTATTGCTATCCAGCAAGGGCATTTTTCTTTTGAAAACATGTTCAAATAAATACGTTACATGTTGTAAAGTTGCTGTATCTTCCACCATTTTGCCACCAAAATAATCACATAATAATGGCTTGGTAATATCATCCGCTGTTGGTCCCAAACCACCGGTAATAATGATGATGCGCGATACGCGGGCTGCTTCATCCAATGCATTCCAAATATCATCATATGCATCTCCCACTGAAAACTTATGCGATAACCAAATACCATTTTCAATCAGCCTTTTACCAATCCAGGCACTGTTGGTATCTATGACCTGCCCGATCAATAGTTCATCGCCAATAGTAATCACCGAAGCATTAATTTTTTCCATAAATTTTATAAAATAAGTTGCAAGATAACACGCGGCTGAAAATTTTTATACATTTTATACAATCATTTGAATTAAATGAAATGTAATATTGCCGGGAACATTATTCATCAAAGGCTATGAAGAAAATTTTGATCTTCCTTTTTTTTATAAGCGCTGCATTATCCATTTTTGCACAGGGAACTTCTGATAAATTAAATAAAGCCATGGAAAAATTCCTGGCTGATCCTACGTTAAAGCACGCCATCACTGGATTTTATGTGCTGAATGCTGGCACGGGCAAAGTGATATATAATCTGAATGGAGAAGCCGGACTTGCACCAGGAAGCACACAGAAAATTTACACAAGCATTGCTGCTTTTGATTTGCTGGGAAAAGATTATCAATTCGAAACGGCTTTAGGCTATGCCGGAAATATTGATAAAAATACTTTAAATGGAAATATAATTATTCGTGGCAGTGGCGACCCTTCTTTTGGAAGTAGTCTTTTTCCGAAAACAATTCCAACACAAATTTTTTCGCAATTTTTTAATACATTGAATCAATCAGATATAAAAGAAATAAATGGAAATATTCTTGTTCAAGCTTATTCTCCGGCAATTCCCGGAGCCTGGATTTGGGAAGACCTGGGCAATTATTACGGCGCAGCTTCTTCGGGATTGAACTGGCGGGAAAATGAATATAACTTGCATTTTCGTTCGGGTGAAAAAATTGGCGAACCAGTTTCCCTCATTTCTATAAATAATGATTCGGCGTTTCCGATGGAATTTGATAATGAAGTAACAACGGCAGGAATAGGAAGTGGCGATCAATCTTATATTTACCTACCATTTAATTCATCAAAATATTTGATACGCGGAACTATTCCCGTGGATGAAAATGATTTTATTGTGTATGGTGCAGTAAAAGATCCGGCTGCATATTTTGTGTATGACCTCCAAAAATATTTGCATGGCAAAATAAATTTTACCCAACAAAATTCAGGTAATTCTATCAACAATAATCGTGATACCAGTTTTCAGATTTTATATAAATATTTTTCTCCTTCACTGGACAGCCTCACGTATTTTTTCCTGCAAAAAAGTATCAATTTATAT
>JBDTAN010000237.1:0-7237 GCA_039924585.1 Chitinophagaceae bacterium
TATCCGCATTTCATTCAATCATTCTTGCTCAATTTTCAAATTACATTTTATAATTAATACATGATAGCATATAAAAAATTCATTTTAGATAATGGTTTGCGCGTCATCGTTCATGAAGACCATTCCACGCCAATGGCTATGGTAAATGTGTTGTATGATGTAGGTGCCAAAGATGAAAATCCAAATCAAACCGGGTTCGCGCATTTGTTTGAACACCTCATGTTTGGTGGCAGTATTCATATACCAAATTATGATGAACCCTTGCAAATTGCTGGTGGGCAGAATAATGCTTTTACTACAGATGACCTTACGAATTATTATTGCCAGGTGCCGGCAAAAAATTTAGAAACAGCTTTCTGGCTGGAAAGCGATCGTATGCTCAGCCTGGCCTTCAGCGAAGAAAGCCTGGAGGTGCAGCGCAAAGTAGTATGTGAAGAATTTAAAGAACATTACATCAATAAACCGTATGGAAATGTTTGGCATATCATGCGGGATATGAGTTATAAAGTACATCCCTACAGGTGGATGACCATTGGTAAAGAACTGAGCCATATAGAAAATGCAAAGATGGATGATGTAAAAGTTTTTTTTAAAAAACATTATAATCCCAGTAATGCAATATTGGCCATTGGAGGAAATGTCGATTTGGAAAATGTAAAAGTTTTAGCAGAAAAATGGTTTGGAAATATTCCTGCAGGCGAAAAATATAATCGGCATTTGCCGGGTGAACCAATACAAACTGTTGCGCGCAAAAAAGAAGTATATGCGGACGTGCCATTGGATGCTTTTTATAAAAGCTGGCATATTCCCGGAAGAATGAATAAAGATTATTATGCGATAGATCTCATCACTGAAATACTGAGTGGTGGCGGGTCTTCGCGCCTGTTTGAAAGCCTGGTTAAAAAGCAAAAATTATTCAGCAATATTTCTTGTTATCATTTCGGTAGTGTGGAACCCGGCCTTATAACAATTGAAGGGAAATTAGTTTCCGGTGTAAAAATGGAGGACGCCGAAAATGCGGTTGAAGAAGAAATAGATTTTATTAAAACAACTTTATTGGAAGAACCTGAATTGCAAAAAGTAAAAAATAAAACGGAGAGTGTGACTATTTTTGAAGACATGAGTATTATGAGTCGCGCAACAAATTTATCCTTTTATGAACTCATGGGAAATGCGAACCTGATGAATGAAGAGTTAGCAAAATACCAGGCTGTAACAATTGATGAAATTTTTGAAACAGCACAAAAAACTTTTACGCAGGAAAACAGCAATACACTTTATTACTTTAAAAAATAATCAGATTTTAATAATACCATGTTTCAGCGTGTACATCACCAGGCCAATGCGGGATAACGTATTTAATTTTTCAAATAAGTGGCAACGCAAAAATTCCACGGCTCTTGGTGTAATATTCATTTCCGCTGCAATTTCTTTATACGATTTTTCAGTGCAGCACAATTTTAAAAAATCAATTTCTTTTTCATTCAGGTCTTCTTCAGAGGATTTGCAATTTCCATTTTGAACCATATAGACCATTTTCCCGCTTACCAGTTCATTGAAGAAAAAGCCTTTATCCAACACTTCATGTAAAGCTGATTTTAAAAGTGCCGGCTTACTATCTTTCAATATATATCCACGCGCACCTTGCCGTATCATGCGTATAATGGAATTGTCATCATCCATCATTGATAATACAATTACTTTTATTTCCGGCCGGTTTTTTTTGATCCATTGTGCTGTTTCAAATCCATTCATAACTGGCATGGTAATATCCAGTAAAACAATGTCCGGCTCAGGGTTTGAATCCAGTTTACCAATAAATTCTTTACCATTATCCGCTTCAAAAATTATTTTAAATCCCTCAAAACTTCCAATCACAGAAGCAAGGCCGCTGCGCAATAAAATGTGATCATCCACCAATGCAACTGTTTTCATGTTATGGTTTTGAATGTTGAATAATTATTTTTACAAATGTGCCATTCCCTGGTTGTGAATCCAGTTTGAAATCCGCCCTGATTAATTTACATCTCTGTTGGATATTTTTTAAGCCGATCCCTGTTTTCGTTTCATCAAGATTCGCTGAATCAAAGCCGATGCCATTATCTTCCAGTAATACGATCGTTTCTTTTTCTGATCCGAGTAATTGTAATTTTATTTCCGTTGCCCGTGCATGTTTAATGATGTTTTGAAGCAATTCCTGTATGATGCGGAATGTTATAATAATTTCTTCCCGTGAAATTAAAACTGGTTCATCATTATAAGAAAATTGTGTGTGAATATTTTTTGCTGCTTTTTCAATGATCACCATTTCCTGTGCTAATGCAATCGCAAGTCCTGAATCTGCAATTTTTTCTGCACTTAAACTTTTACTTAAATCACGCAGGTCACTGATTGCTTTTGTCAATAATTCTTCCGTGAGACCGATTTTTTCTGTTGCTTCATTTTGTGGAATAACATTCAGGTTGAGTTTTGCCAGGCTCAATACCTGCCCGATATTATCATGAATTTCCTGGCTCATATTTTTAAATGTTTGTTCCTGAATTTCGAGTTGCGCTCTAAATATTGTTTGCTCATATTCGGCTTTCAGATCAAACATTTCTTTTTAATGCAGGTTACGACGGGTATGCAATTGAATCATAAAAAGATAAAAAAATAAGACAAAAAAGAGAATGATTAGACTCCCTACTACAATAAAAATAACTGAGTTCGAGGACGCCTGTAACATAATAATCCAATGATGATAAGTGTAAATTTAAGAATTGTACTAATATAAAAAATGTTTGTAATTTGATTACCCAATTCCGGGAGTTTATTTACTACATAAAAATTATACATTACATATCCCAGGATAAGAAAAGAGCAAGAGATGAGGAAAGCGCTTACGTACCAAAAAGAGGGTAGCTTTTGAAAATATAAGATCTCATCACTTTTTGCCAATCTCAATAAATAAAACATTGAAATAATAATGAGTATTAAATTTGAAAGGCCCCCGGAAAAACTGGGAAAAGTGTTGAGCGGCTCAAATGTGAAAATATCTGCGATCCATAAAATTGTATAAATAATACTGACTTTTAGCCATACATTTTTTTTACCCATCAAATGTACAAGCATGTAGTACCCAATTAACCATAATTCTATCAAAGCATACGCATGATACAGGAATAAATTATTGATATAATGCACTGACATTATATTGGTGATACCAAACAAAATAATGTTTATCAATAAAAAGTACAAGAGCAGTTTTTCTCTCCCTTCAATCTTTTTCCATAATGAAACAAAAACGATCAATGCTATTAAAGGGGCATATGTATCAGAATAACTTATCAGATAATGTAACATGTGTTTCGTTTTTAAATGTAAATAAATCTTTTTTTGCCACATTCTGTTGGGCATGGTTTGCCCTGTGCAACCAACGGAAGGTCTTGTTTTTTCAAATTATTCGTTTCAGGTTCAAAATCATTATAGCTGTTCTCAGCATCTTTTTCACAGGCAATTACATGGATATTTGGAATTACATGCCCCTCAATCACATTAGCTCCAAGATATACCCGGATTCCATCCAACAATTGTCCATTATTTTTCTGGTTCAAAAGTGCATCTATTTCATCCCGCGTAATCATAAAACAATATGCTTTTCTGTTATTTACGGTATGCGGTAATTCATCCAAATAATTTTTCATGGTATTGATCTGTTCTATATCTTCATGGCTTAAATTTTTCATATGTTTTCTTTTTGGAGGATTAATGTAATGCAATATTATCAACTCAAATTCATTTGAAAAATGTGATTTTTCACATATTTAATGTGATTTTTCACACCCTTTAATAAAACGAACATTTAAAAGCATACAAACCCAAATCTTTTTCAATATGACAAAACTTAGCCATTTAGCGGAAAACCTTGTAGGATCTGAAATCGTAAAACTTGGAAATGCAATTAGCGCCAGGATAAAAGGCGGAGAAAAAATATATAATTATACGATCGGTGATTTTAATCCGGAAATATTTCCCATACCGGAACTCATGGAAAAAATGATCATAGAATCCTATAAAGAAAAACATACCAATTACCCGGCGGCTCAAGGTGTACTTGAGCTACGTGAAGCAGTTTCCCATTTTGCTAAAAAATGGAATAACCTGGATTATTCACCTGAAGAAATTTTAATTGCATCTGGTGGCAGGCCATTGATTTATGGAATTTTCGCCATCCTGGTAGATGAAGGAGATCAAGTGATTTATGCCGTGCCTTCCTGGAATAATAACCATTACACAAACCTTAATAAAGGTACGCATTGCGTGATCGAAGCAACCGTGGAAAATAATTTTATGCCAACGGCCGCGGAATTGGCGCCACATATAAAAGGGGCAACATTGCTTTGTCTTTGCACGCCACAAAACCCAACAGGAACTACGTTGGAAAAAGAAGAGCTTGAAAAAATCTGCATTCTCGTCATTGAAGAAAATAAAAACCGCGGGCCGGAAGAAAAAAAATTATATGTGATGTTTGACCAAATGTATTTTACCCTTACTTATGGAAAAACAAAACATTATAACCCTGTATCCCTTTT
Organism: Chitinophagaceae bacterium; assembly: GCA_039924585.1. GTDB lineage: Bacteria > Bacteroidota > Bacteroidia > Chitinophagales > Chitinophagaceae > JAFDXJ01. Next base: position 4,572 of record JBDTAN010000237.1, read on the forward strand.
CCCGGAAATGAAAGAAGTAACCATTTTTGTAAGCGGTATTTCCAAAGCATTTGCTGCCACCGGTGTGCGCGTAGGCTGGAGTTTCGGACCAGAAAAAGTGATTGCAAAAATGCGTTCCCTGCTTACACATATGGGCACATGGGCGCCTATGGCGGAACAAAAGGCCATTGCAAAATTTTTAATGGAAGATAATTATATAGCTGATTACAATACGCATTTCAAAAGCGCTTTATCGGAAAGGCTTGAAAAGATTTATGATGGGTTTATTCAGCTTAAAGACAAGGGTTACCCGGTGGATGCCATTGTTCCGCAGGCTGCTATTTATCTCACTATTAAACTGGACCTTGTAGGAAAAAAAGCCGGCGACAAAAAATTGGAAACTCAGAGAGATGTTACTTCTTACATTTTAGATGAGGCAAAACTGGCAGTTGTTCCTTTTTATGCATTTGGTGCAGATGAGCATTCACCCTGGTACAGGTTGAGTGTGGGCACTTGTAAGTTAGAAGATTTAAACGGCTTATTTTCTAAACTGGAAGCTGCTCTGGGAAAGCTAAATTAAAACTGCCAATTTTTCATTTAATCAACAACCAATTAGTTTTTGTTGATAATGAATATAAAAGGTTTTAAAATTTTACCGCGCAAAATTTCCTGTATTTCATAAGGCCGGTGTACAATCTCGTATTGATTAATATCAAAAATTTCATTGGCGCCGCAGAACACAGAAAAGTTTTCTACTGTTTTCAGTATCCTGTTGAGCATTTCCACCTCCTTTAAGTGCAAAGGGGAATCTTCATTGAAAAATTTTGTCAGTACCAGCAGATCACGATTTGAGGGGGTCATATATCCTGGTTTAAAGTTGAAAAAAATTTATCCAACGATACCTCTGTGAGCCGGGCATCCGCATTTACTATTATATTTACTGCTCTTGCAACCTGTAAAAATAAAAAGAACGAGTAGTAAAGAAAGTAGTAAAAAAGTTATCTTACGTGGCATCGTTATTATTTTAAAATTAAAAAAAGATTATTGATTTAAAAAATTAAAACGGATTTGGGGAAAAATAATTATATATATAAAGTTTTAGTTGCGCCTTTAGATTGGGGATTGGGGCACACCACACGTTGCATTCCTGTCATTCGTGCCTTGCAAAACGCTGCATTTGAGGTGGTTATAGCAGGAACACCAGTGCAAATGGGACTTTTAAAAAAAGAATTTCCCGGCATATTAAATTTTCCTTTAAAAGGTTATAATGTGCATTATTCTAAACAAAAATCGCTCCTGCCTCTAAAAATTCTGTCACAAGTTCCCAAAATTTTGAATTGTATTTATGCTGAAAAAAAATGGTTGAAGAAATTGGTGAAGGAAGAAAAAATTGACCTGGTAATTGCTGATAATCGATTTGGTTTATCACATCCGGACATTCCCTGTGTTTTTATTACACACCAACTGGAAATAAAAATGCCTTCCCGCTTTTTGCAAAAATTAGTGCAAAAAATGAACTATCGTTTTATCAATAAATTTTCGCTATGCTGGGTGCCTGATTTTGAAGGAGAGAAAAATATTGCGGGTGATCTCTCTCATCCAAAAATGATTCCCCGAACTCCACTACGCTATATCGGGCCTTTATCCAGGTTTGAAAAGACGGATGAAACTTCCATTTCTACAAATTGGCTTTTTTTAATTTCAGGGCCGGAGCCACAACGCAGTTTATTGGAAAATAAAGTATTGTCTTCCATTCAAAATTTACCAGGAAAGTCAATTGTATTATTGGGAAAACCCGGAAAAGAAAATCAGCAACAACTCAATGAAAATTGCACAGTCATTAATCATTTGAACACAAAAAAATTAGAAAAAATAATTCGTGAAAGCGAATATATTATTTGCCGTTCAGGCTATACATCTGTAATGGAAATTTTATCGCTCGGAAAAAAATCTATTATGATTCCTACTTCCGGACAATCGGAGCAGGAATATCTTGCGAAACATTTATCTGAACAAAAATGGTGTATAGAAATGATGCCAAATGAAGATCTTGCATCAACATTAGAAAAAGCAAAAACATTTGAATATATTTTTCCTGTATTTACAGAAACTTCCATGCAAAAGTTTGTTGAAGAATTAATTGATTTGGTTAAAAAAGTTGGTTGATTGAAAAAGTAATTTCTTCCTAAACAATATTTAAACTACTCACTTTTTTTTCAAATAAAATAAATGAATACCTTGTAACTTTCTTAAAAATCAAAAACTATTTTATGAGAATTTTTCTTTTGCTAATTGCATTTTCTTTTTTGCAACAACCTTCCAATGCACAGGAGAGCGCTCCATTTTTTGCAAGCAATCCTGCACTTACGCCGGATGGGCAAACACTGATTTATAGTTATGATGGAGATTTGTGGCGTGCTTCGGTTGCGGGTGGTGTAAGTACCCGCATCACTTCCATGCAGGGTTATACTACAAACCCAAGAGTGTCGCCTGATGGGAAATGGCTGGCTTTTAGCAGTACGCAATTTGGCAATGCAGATGTGTATGTGATGCCATTGCAGGGTGGTGATATTACGCGACTGACTTTTCATGCAGGTAATGATATGGTTGATTCCTGGAGCTGGGATAATAAAACAATTTATTTTACCAGTAACCGCTACAGCCGCATGAGTGAATATAAAATAAGT
>JBDTAN010000238.1:0-4770 GCA_039924585.1 Chitinophagaceae bacterium
GATCATTTCCCTGGGGTGATTCTAATCGAAACGCTGGAAAATTTTAAATTACGAATTCCTGTTTGAATTTATGCAATGCAAAAGTAGAAGCCCAATTCACCCACCATTCTCCACGCTCATCCCTTCATGACAAATCTCCATTTCCTCCAAAGCAATACTTTGATTCATAGCATCTAATCCGGAATATTGGATGCGCATGGGAAATGCATTCCTGATTTTCCATACAACAACAGGGGAATGGGTTTCATCAAGCAATTCTATAATGATGTCGCGTCTTTCTACTTTATTGCCCTGAAGGGTGTTGAACCATTTATAAAATTCATTATCGCCCTTCATGATGCCGCGTTTGAGAATGATATTGGTATAGTCAATTTTTCCGGGCATTTTGGTAAAACTCATTTCGGGCGATGAGCCTTCCCTGTATTCCAGTACTTGTGTGAATGCAGTTAATCCGGTGACTTCTAAAAAGCCTAAATGGGTACCGCCTCACTGCACTAAAAAATGATAACCGGCCAAAGGATAATTCATAAACTATTTTTTATTTCAAAAATAAATTTGAATTCAGTCTGGTTAAAATAATTATCCATTCATACTTGCCAAAAATTCTTCATTGCTTTTTGTACCGCGCATGCGTTTCAATAATTCATTCATAGATTCTTCTGTATTCATATCATTGATATATAAACGCAGAATATTCATACGTTGCAACACTTCTTTATCCATCAATAAATCATCTCTTCTTGTAGAAGATGCAACGAGATCAATCGCAGGGAAAATACGTTTATTCGCCAGTCGCCTGTCGAGTTGCAATTCCATATTACCTGTTCCTTTGAATTCTTCAAAGATCACTTCATCCATCTTGCTGCCGGTTTCAATCAGGGCAGTTGCAAGAATAGTGAGTGAACCGCCAAATTCTATTTTCCGGGCTGCGCCAAAAAACTGTTTTGGTTTTTGCATGGCATTTGCTTCCACACCACCACTCAACACTTTTCCGCTTGCGGGCGCTACTGTATTATGAGCACGTGCAAGACGTGTAATGGAATCCAGCAATATCACTACATCCTGGCCACATTCCACGAGACGCTTGGCTTTTTGTAAAGCGATCTGTGATACGCGAACGTGTTTCTCTGCAGGCTCATCAAAAGTAGAAGCGATTACTTCTGCTTTTACACTGCGTTCCATATCGGTTACTTCTTCCGGGCGTTCATCAATGAGTACAACCATGAGATAACACTCAGGATGATTCTTTGCAATAGCATTGGCCACTTCTTTCAGCAACATTGTTTTACCAACTTTTGGCTGGGCAACAATGAGTCCGCGTTGGCCTTTACCAATTGGGGTAAAAAGGTCAATAATACGTGTACTGAAATTGGTAGAAGTTGTAAAAAGATTTAATTTTTCAAAAGGAAAAAGTGGGGTGAGATAATCAAACGGCACACGGTCACGCACTTCATCCGGGCTCTTGCCATTGATGCTTTCCACTTTTAATAATGCAAAATATTTCTCCCCTTCTTTTGGAGGACGAACAGAACCAAAAACGGTGTCCCCTGTTTTTAAACCAAATAATTTTATCTGGGAAGGAGACACATAAATATCATCGGGAGAAGATAAATAATTGTAATCTGAAGAACGTAAAAAACCATAACCATCCGGCATCATTTCCAAAACACCTTCGCCCTGGATAATACCATCAAATTCAATATTGAATGCAGGCTCTTTTTTCTGCGGGTAAGGCTTATGTGGTTGCTGTGGCCGGTTCTGAATGGGATTCGCGCGTCTTTCCTGTGGTGCAGATTCTGAATTACCCGATTGCACTTCCTCTTCATCGTCATCCTCATCTTCATCCAGGTTTACGGGTTCGTCATCATCCAGGAGGCTTAATAATTTGCTACCTAATTCCGGTAGGTCAGTATCTTCTGAAAATTCATTTTTATTAATAGAAGTATCATCCTCTTCGGAATTATTCTTTTTCCGGGCGATTTTTTTTGCCGGTTTAGGTGGTTTCACCGCAGTTGGTTTTTCTTTCGGCGTATTTTCTTCCGGGGCAGTATCTGTCATCACTTCCGCCTCTTCGGTAGAGTTTGAAGTGGTCGCTTTTACGATACGTTTTCTTTTAGGCTTTTCGGTATTACCCGTTGTGTTTTCTTTCATATTTACGGCTTGCGAATCCAGGATCCTGTAGATCAGATCCTGCTTATTTAATTTTTTTACATCTGTGAGTTTTTGCTGGTCTGCGATGTCGTGTAACTCTGGCAGCAGCATATCGTTTAATTGCAAAATGTCATACATAGTGTAAGATAGGTATTGAATGAAAAATTTCTTTACAGAAGAATCTTAGAGATTGAAGAATTAAATTAAAGATTGAATTTGATTACCTGGCGGGCTGAGCGCGTTTTCGAACTGGACTTTTCAGCTTGTTACCGGTGCAATGTTCCTGCAAATATATAGATTGAAAAATAAAATGGAAATTTTTTTTAATTAATTTTTTGGTGGTGCCACTTGGAGCTGGGGGAAATTAAAAAACAGGAAGCGAATTTTTTCTTTTCGCAATTCTTTTAAAATTTCAAAATATACATGTTGCTGCGCATCCATATAATCAATGTATGCCGGCGTGGTTATATAATAAACTGTATCAAAGTTGATGGATGCATCTCCAAAACTGGCCAAATGACTCCTGTCGAAAACTGTTTTGGGAGTTGCATCAATAATTTTTTTAATGATTGTAGGAATGGATTCCAACTGTTCCTGGGTGGCATCATCATGAATATTCAGCGTAAATGAAACCCGTCGCCGTTTCATATCATTGAAATTCTGGATCGTGGATTTTACAATTTCCGCATTCGGCATGATGAGTAATTCTCCGGTAACACTGCGAATATGGGAGGTTTTTATGCCAATCCTTTCCACAGTTCCGGCTTTACCACTAATGACAACACTATCACCAATTTGAAAAGGTTTATCGAAGAAAATCACAAAATAGCTGAATACATCACCCAAAATATTTTGCGCTGCCAGCGCAATGGCAATTCCACCAATGCCCAGCCCAGTTATAATTGTCGTGATATTGAATCCCAGGTTACTGACCAGCATCAGCAGGCCAATACTCCAGATAATAATATTAATGATCACCAGTAACCCGGACATTTGGCGAATACGTTCCGGTGGTTCTCCCTTGTGTTCCATCACTTGTACGATGATCGCATAAATCGCATGGATAATTATTCGTACAAAATAATAAGTGGTCACAAAAGCAAAGGCGATACCAATATATTTATTTAAATGCGGTATGATTTTTAATTGTTCGATACCATTATAAGCAATGGCAATATAGAGGTAGGGAAAAATAAACCTTTTAGTCACATTTACCAGTATATCATTCAACCTGAACTTTACTTTTGCTTTTTTAGAAACTCTTTCTAAAACTTTTAAAATAAATTTTTTCAGCAAACGCAGGATTAGCCAGCCGATGATAATTCCGCCAAATACAAATAAATATGCACGCGTGCTATTTCCCCAAAAAACCTGTTGAAGTATTTCCTTCATAATTGCTGCAAATGTAATGGTTCAATTTTTTTTGATCGTAAATTGAATAAATAACTGGCTTCGTTTATCTTTTTATGAACAAATTTTATGTAAATGATAAAATTGAAGCGCTGATGAAAAATGCCGTTTATATTTGCAACCCTTAAAACAGGAGCAATTTTAAAGAAATTGTGGGTCATTTTTTAAAAAATAATCGGCATGTTTGGTCAAAGAACGAAAATAAAAGAGGTATTGAAAAATGGTATTGCGGGTGAAAACATTACCCTCATGGGCTGGGTGCGCACATTTCGCAATAACCAATTCATTGCCCTGCAGGATGGCAGTACGCAAACCAATTTTCAGGTGGTTGTTCAGCCGGGGATTTTATCCGACAATGACCTGAAACGTATAACTACCGGCGCTTCTCTTAAGGTTAGTGGTGAAATTGTGGAGAGTACAGGCAAGGGGCAAGCACTGGAATTAAAAGCTGCAATAATTGAAATTCTTGGCGATAGTAACGCGGAAAAATATCCTTTGCAGCCCAAGAAACACAGCCTGGAATTTTTGCGGGAAAAAGCACACCTGCGTTTTCGCACCAATACATTCGGCGCAATATTTCGCATCCGGCATTCACTGGCATTCGCGATTCATCAATTTTTTAATGAGCGGGGTTTTATTTATTTGCACGCGCCAATTATCACAGCAAGTGATGCAGAAGGCGCGGGTGAAATGTTTCGCGTTACCACATTGCCCATGGACAATCCACCACGTTTGGATTCAGGAGAAATTAATTTTAAAGAAGATTTTTTTGGAAGGAGCACACACCTCACAGTAAGCGGTCAACTCGAGGCAGAGCTTGCTGCCACTGCATTTGGCGATGTCTATACTTTTGGGCCCACGTTCCGCGCAGAAAATTCCAATACAACCAGGCATCTCGCGGAGTTTTGGATGGTGGAACCTGAAATGGCTTTTTATGATATTGAAGATAATATGAATCTCGCTGAGGAATTCATTAAAAATATTATACAATATGTACTGGAAAATAATAAAGAAGATTTGGATTTTTTAGCGGAAAGATTGTCTGTTGAAGAAAAAGCGTTGCCCGTTGAAAAAAGAAGTGAACTGGGTTTGCTGGAAAAATTACAGCTTGTTTGTAAAGAACCGTTTGAAAGAATAACCTATACAGAAGCCATCGATATTTTGCTCGCCAGTAATCATTATAAAAAGAAGAAATTTAAGTATGATGTG
>JBDTAN010000239.1:0-3709 GCA_039924585.1 Chitinophagaceae bacterium
GCGCTGCGCTAACACAAAGGAGAGCGTGGGAATTCAAAGTTATAGCGCATAAGCTTTAATTAAATGATCACAAAAGTTGCAAAGAAAAACAAATTGATCTCTTATTTATACCCTTCATTTTTCCTCAGAATACAATTTAGCAAAATTCTTTTAATTAAACATTTGTTTCTTTAATACCAGACTAAGTCTGGCTTTTATTTCCCTCCTTAGTGCGCTGCGCAACACTAAGAGAGAGCTCATTATTTGTTAATTCGAAAGAATTTTATTTTTAAGATTTATAGAGAATTTGTTGTCCAAAGTACAAAAAATACAAGAGTGCGATCTCTACCTCCATAGAGACAGGCGCATCGCTCATTGCTAAAAATCAACAGCCGGAAACAAAAAAATAAAAACGTGAAAAAAATTAATTCCCCGGCATCGTACTATCCGGAATACTTAAATATGTATTGGGTTGTACATGCAAGATGGTGTATTGACTAAAATCCTGTTTGGCAGTGAGTCCGATGCCATGTATCTCATCACCGTTGGATTTATGAATGGAAACTTTTTTATCCGTAAAAAAATTTCTTTATTCCTGTCCCAATTTAATTCATCGCAGCGCAATGTATCTTTTTTCGCCAGGTTGATAACAATCACACTGTCTTTGAGAAAAACAGTTCCGAGGCGTTCATAATAACGGCCATATTTTGCGGTGAGCCGGCTTTCAATTTTCGTGCTGTCTGCATAAAAATCTACACGCAATGTTTGGGGAAATTCAACCATCGGCGTATCTGATTGTGTGCGCCACATCAGCGGTGCTGTGAGTTTTGCTTTCATCTCACCGCCCTGGCTCATATAACTTTCTATATGTGTTGCCATTTCACGGCTCACTGTTTTTTTGCCAATATCTTCCACATCGCTCATTTTATTTTCACAGGAAAAAAAAAGGCAGCAAAGTAAAATTACTGCTGCCCTGGATGAAATATGTGAAAAAAAATTAATCATATTTTCTTTTCTGAAACCAAATATCACTCAAAGACAATGACAATGAAAATTTAAAATAATTCTGTGTTAGGTTATTCACTTTTGTGCCTCTTTTACCCAGCTCAAAAGCAGTGTTGATCATCGTAAACTGGTTAATATAATTTTTCTTTTTCAAATGAAAACCTGCGCCAAATGTCACTGCAGAGATTTTGTATCCATTCCCATCTAAATCAAGGTAATCATTTCCTGTATAAAACCCAAGCCTGTATATTGCGCGACTCCATAATTTTGCGCCACTAACGGGATCCGGGGAAAATTCACCTCCTGCATGGATCATCCAATTATTTACGGTAAGGTCTTTGGCATTATAAAAACGGTAATCACTCCAGTTCCCGGCTGTATAATCGGCGCCAAAAGACCATTTATTAATTGAAACGTATGCATTACTCAATACTTTATTGATCATAAAACCAGCCGTGTATGTCATGGGAATCTCAATATGACCCAATATGTTTGGTGTTACAGAAACACTATCAATGCGCTGTGGTGCTCCTGAACTTCCGTCATATACAAAAGTTTCACGTGTAATTTTCTGATTGGCTTTGAGGCTGTGGGATAATGTAGCACTTCCGCCCAATTGCAAAGAATAATTTGAACTAATCTTAGTGGTGGGATCTATTTTACTCCCTAATGGAATTAAATATCCAATACCCGGGTTTACATATACACCCCAGAAATTCGTGTTCGTTTCTGAATTGGATTTGAAATAAGAAAAAGCGGTATCTAAAATTCCCACTCGTGTACTAATTTGTTTTTTACCAAACTCATACCCTACATTTACTCCAATGCTGAAATTTTTCCAGCGTTTGCCAATACCTCCAAATACATCATACACGCCGCCATTTCCTTCATATAAATTTTGAATGCTGTCTGTCGTCGACCCTTCCTCAAAATTTGCCGGAACAGTTTCAGCTAAACTATAACTCACTTTTGTTTTTGGCCTCAGCCCAAATACGATTGCTATATCTTTTGTACTACTTAATGGAATGGCAAGTTGTAAATAAGCAGGTGCTACATTGGTCGCATTATATTTTCCAACCGGGTTGGCACTGCGCAATGAACGTGCATCCAATGTGAAGCCTATATCATAAGTCACCAATCTCAATGCACTATAACTTGCCGGGTTATTATTATTAATTACCTGGCCATTGTAATAAGCAGCACCCAATCCGCCCATACCTTGCGTAGTGATACTTTGTAAAGGCACTAAATCGCCCAGGCCATATCTTGAAAATGGCGAATTAACCTGTGCGAAAGAGGTGATAGAAAAAAATGAAATAGAAAGCAGGAAAAAGATAAAACGTCTATTGATTAAGTTCACTGATTGCATAAAGTCCTTTATAGATGAATTGAGGGTCTGCAAATATCTTCTTTTTGAGATGCGAAGCAAAATAGCGCATATCACCACCGGTTAAAACCGCGTTAAAGTTGCTGTAACGCGCATCGTACAATTCAAGCTGGTAGTTGATTTCACCGCGAATACCAAGCATTACACCGCTTAATAAATTTGTCCGGGTATCATAACCAATCAATGGAAAAATAGTATTCGGTGTTACCAATGGAAGTTTTGCCGTAAACGAATGCATGGCTTTAAAACGCATTTCCATGCCCGGAGAAATAGCGCCGCCTAAAAATTCGCCTGAATTATTTATAAAATTATAGGTGATGCAGGAGCCAAATGCAATCACGAGCGTATGGGTATTTGGATACATGGTCGCGGCGGCCGACATTAAAGCAAGCCGGTCCGGTCCGATCGTTTCTTTTTTGCCAACAGGAATGGTAAATGGAAGTTTGCTATCATGCGTGAGTTTGTGAAACTGGCTATTGTCAGCAAGAAATTTATCTATTTCTATATCATGATTTACAACGGAAGATAAAATTGTTTTTTGCGGTTTATATTTTTCTATCACATTTTTAAGAGATTCGGTGCTTGCATTTTCCAGGAAAAAAATACCCGCACAATTATTTCCTTCAAATACTGCGTATTTCAAAAGTGTATTACCAAAATCAAAACAAATTGTAGTATATTGTACATCCATGTTGTAAACAGTTGTTGTAAAAATAAAGGAATGTTGAACTAATATTGCTGCATTATTTTTTATTCAACAAAAATAATTTTTTTATTTATGGATGATTTAAATCCGCTTTTCAAATTAGCTGCTGATTATATTCAATATACAGATTGCCCGGTTTTTTTAACCGGTAAAGCCGGCACGGGTAAAACTACTTTTTTAAAATATATAAAAAGCATCACGCACAAATCCTGCGCAGTAATTGCGCCGACAGGTGTTGCTGCGATTAATGCCGGCGGCACGACGATACATTCTTTTTTACAATTACCATTTACGCCTTATATTCCTGAAACGAATGCATTTAATTTATCAACTCCAGTTACCGATAAACATCAATTACTTTCAAAGATCAGGTTATCAAAAGACCGGATTTCCGTAATACAAAAATTGGAATTATTAATTATAGATGAGATCAGTATGGTGCGCTGCGACCTGCTGGATGAAATGGATGCGGTGCTGCGGCATGTGCGAAAAAATTATGATACACCTTTTGGTGGCGTACAGGTTTTATTGATCGGCGACCTGATGCAACTCGCGCCCGTAGCACGGAAAGAAGAATGGGAAATTTTATCCGCGTATTATAACAGCCCTTATTTTTTTTCAAGCCGTGTATG
>JBDTAN010000240.1:0-4527 GCA_039924585.1 Chitinophagaceae bacterium
AATTTTTATATAAATGGAAAACATCGTGCGATTAAAATGCACGATGTTTTTTTTGGCAATCATGTGTCAGTTATGAGGTCTCAGCATACAGGTGAAAAAACTAAAAGATTTAAGTGAACTGTTGGAGAAAAATGCAATAACAACTTAGTTATCAAAATCCTGGCTAGCGCTAACCAGGATTTTAAATTTTCGCAATAATTAAAATTTGGGATGTGAGACTTTTAGATTCTACAAAGTATGAAAATTTATTTACCTTTTTTTGATTTCAGAATTGCTCAGACTTTTCTATATGCATTTTTTTGTTACACGGAGAATCGACAGAGGACCACGGTGTTTTGAAGAATTGGTGCACTAAAGGATTTAAAAAAAATAGCTCATTCTTATTCATTGTTTCCAATATAAAAAATGAGTTACAAAAAAATTAATATCGCAAAAGAGAAAATAATATCGCCAATGATGGTCGCCTGACCAACATTGGGTGATGGCAAAAAATACAAGAAAAATTAATTAAAATTTTTGGTTAGGCGACCAAAAAAGACTGAAAAATGGAAAACCAACACCTGCATTTTTTTCCCATGATATGCGGAAACCATTTTTGCTGTATCATTTTGATTACGCATTTAATTTTCTACAAGTTTTGGTTATTTTAATACCCTGAATGAACATCATGATGCATTACAGGCAATGGCCAAAAGTTTAAAAAAGAAAGGAGTGTTGATTATTGATTATTTAAATGTACCAGTTGCCGAAAAACAGTTAGTGCCATCAGTTACAAAAAAATTTGTGGATGTACATTTTGAAATCAGCAGGTGGCAGGACAACACTCATTTTTATAAAAAGATTGATGTGCATGATTCCAACAATAATTTTCATCATTCGTACACGAGAAAAGTTCGTACGTTTTCTGACGTAGATTTTATTGAAATGCTTTCCGGGCAAATGATGCATTTGGAAGCTATATTTGATGATTATTTTTTAGCTCCATATGATCTTTCCAATACTCTACGGATGATTTTGATTGCAAAATAAATTGAGTAATTTTATATGAAGCTTTGTATATTTATCAAACTACTATTATTGTAAAATGCATGTAAATGAAAAAGCTCATCCTAATTCCACTTCTCTTTGTGATCATGTCTGCGAAAACACAAGTAAATGAAACAAGCAAATGGAAAACGCAGGTGGACCGGAAATTTTTTTCCAGTATAAAATACCCGCCGGACTGGACAGTAGTTGATGTGAATGAAGATGGTTATGCAATATATTCTCCGAAAGAAGGGCCCAATGATCAATACCAGGAAAATGTAAGTATTGCAATTATTGCGACACCGCCCGGTGCAACTAATTTAAAAGTAAAAGACTTCGCAGAAGCGAATTATATAGAATTTAAAAAACAACTGAAAGATTGTAAACTCATCGTTGATAAACCCATGCAATTATTTGGTACAGATGTATATTTTGTGATGTATAATGGTATTAATGAACAGGGCAAGTATTTATATTTCAAACAAAATTTTATCATTTATAAAGGTGCATTTTATATAATAACGTATAGTGGTGAAGCTGGCAAAAAAGATGCATTTGCAACGATTGGCGATGATATGATGATGACTTTCAAATTAAATTAATAATGTATTTTCTTCCATACTTCCTTTCATTTAAATCTTATTCACTTTAAAATAAATTGCTGCCATTTAAAAATAATTTATTTCATATTTAAAAAATTGTAATAAATTAGCATCTTATTTCCTTTCTATTTATTCTTCACATTAAAAAAACAACAACATGAAACTACATGTACGCTTCACTGACCTTAAAAGTTGGAAGCAAATGAAAATTGCTTTTCCAGCTATTATGCTCATCCTGATTTCACTCACTTTCAGTATGACTTCTTTCTCTCAGGGCACCTGGACTCCTGTTACAAGTTTATCACCGGGATCCAATGGTGGTGGCGCTTTGCTGCTTTCGGACGGCTCTGTTATTTGTAAAAGTTTTTCCGGCGGAACGGATGGCATCGGAAATGTGTATGATAAACTTACACCGGATAGTCACGGTAGTTATATTAATGGCACATGGACTTCTATTGCGCCAATGAATAAAACACGCCTGTATTATTCTTCACAGGTTTTGAAAGATGGCCGGGTATACGTTGCCGGTGGTGAATATGGCTCTGGTGGTTCTTTTGGTGAAACTTATGATCCGCTTACAAATGCATGGACAATGAATGGTGCAGTTGGTGGTACAGTAAGTGATGCAAACTCAGAGATCCTGGAAGATGGAACTGTAATGCAGGCATTGGTAACAAGTAATTTAAAGGTGACAAAAACATGGAATCCTATGACCAGTGTTTATTCTGCCGGTCCAAGTTGCATAGGTATTCACAATGAATCAGCCTGGGTAAAACTAGCTGATGGTAGTATATTATTCATTGACAGGAATACTACAAACTCTGAAAGATATATCCCATCTTTGGCCATGTGGGTAGCGGATGCAACCGTTCCTGTTTCTGTATATGATCCATATGGATTGGAATCAGGCGGTGCCGTTTTATTACCAGATGGCCGTGCTTTTTTTATTGGTTCTACAGGACATAACGCAATTTATACACCATCCGGAACGAATGCTCCGGGCACATGGGCAGCAGCAGCAGATTTTCCAAATGCACAAGGAACTCCGGATGCAGGAGCAGCAATGATGGTGAATGGCAAAGTATTATGCGCTACTTCACCTGTGCCGACTTCAGGCAATCATTTTCCAACACCCACTTCTTTTTATGAATATGATTATACATCCAACAGTTTTACAAGAATAAATTCTCCGGCCGGCGGCCTTACTTTAAATGTATCTTGTTATCTAACGGGGATGATCTGTTTGCCAAATGGACAAATATTGTACAGCACGCAGAATTCAAATCAATATTATATATATACACCGGATGGTTCACCTTTGGCATCAGGTAAACCAACAATCAATAAAATCAGGCGTATATATGGTGGTGTTTTTAAAATGACAGGTACTGGTTTTAATGGTATTTCAGAAGGCGCATCTTATGGAGATGACTGGCAAATGAACACGAATTATCCAATTGTACGTTTAACTTCAGGATCTAATGTATATTATGCCAGGACTTATAACTGGAACAGCACAGGGGTAATGCGTGGAAGTAAAGCAGATACTGTTTCATTAAAAATACCACTGCCTTTGCCTGCCGGAAATTATTCATTGGTAGTAACTGCAAATGGAATTGCATCTGATCCTATTTATGCACATTATAATGGGCTGAATTTCACCGCCACTGATTTCCAGGGTAAGGCTATTTTTGAAGATGCAGCCACTGATGCATTAAACGTAATATCCGTGTATCCAAATCCGGCCATCAATCAGACCACTATTAAATACACCATTGCAAAAGCATCCAACGTTTCTATACAGCTTTTAAATCAAAATGGTAATACAATGAAAGTGTTGCTGAATAAAAATTTAGAGCAGGGAAATTATACACTGCCATTGAGCACAAGCGGATTAGTCGCTGGCACGTATTCTATTCAAATGCTTACAGATAAAGGCGTTCAGACAATTAAACTGATCGTTCAATAAAATTAGAACATCGGGTTTTATATAAATGGAAAACATCGTGCGATTAAAATGCACGATGTTTTTTTGTTATAGCTATGAGGTTTGAGGCTTGAGGTATTAGGTATCAGCTATCAGCTTTAAGAATACAGCAGAGAAAACTAAAAGGTATAAAACCTGTTGGAGAAAAAACTTCAATAACAACTTTTCAATGTTATCAAAATGCTGGCTAGCATTAAACAGGATTTTTATTTTTTCACAATACTTAAAATTTGAGATTTTTGATCTTACAAAGATTGAAAATTTATTTCCCTTTTTTTGATTTCAGAATTTCTCAGGCTTTTTCTCTATGTATTTTTTTTGTTACACGGAGGGCACGGAGAACCACAGAGGGCCACGGAGTGATGAAGAATTCGTGCATTAATGGATTAAAAATAATAACCCATTCTTATCTATTGTTTCCAACAAATAAAAATGAATTATAAAAATTGAAATTGCAAAAGAGAAAATAAAATCCCCAATTGAATTGAGTAACAACTAACCGGCACCCTGGAACATTTGTATTTCCTATTTCTTATTATTCAAAATCATATACCTCGATGTTTCATAATAAGCATTCGTCATGTTGCGGAATTTGTTTCGAAGTGAATCAGTCAGTAATGCTTTTTGATTATCTGTTATACTAACAAATTGTTCTGGGCTGGAATTATTGATGCCAATACTGTAATAATATTTTTCATTTAAAACGCCGATACGTTTCAGGTCAGGATCAAAAATAAAAGCGTAGCCATTTTGCATGGAATCTTTATGAGTAAGCAGATCTCGGCCAAGGCTGGTATTGGTATATGGAATTTTGCACAAGCCTGCAATCGTTGGTAAAATGTCTAACTGCGAAGCGGGATAAGAATATCGCGCGGATTGCAGCATGAATGGCGCGTAAATTAAAAATGGCGT
>JBDTAN010000241.1:0-5076 GCA_039924585.1 Chitinophagaceae bacterium
GTAAGTGCCGGCTATCGAATCGGTAGCAAGAATAAACAGATCAGTGAAGAAAGAGGAAAACAGAAAATCCGGGGAGATTTTGACCTCAATCCATGGCGCTTTGCATACGTTGCTGAAATGGGTATCGGACCAGTGCGAATTTATGGAAGTTACAGTATCAATGCCCTGCACCAGGAAGGACTTGTGCAATACCCATATGTATTTGGCCTTCGGTTGAGTAACTGGTAAAAAGAAAGTCTTAATATAATCATCTAAAAAGTCATCCATGAAGTTGGATGGCTTTTTTTTGGATTTTTTTAAAAAAAATTTATACGAACCTGCAAAAAAATCCGTTCTAAAAACAAAATAATCTATTGCAAAAATTTACATAGCATCTTTTTTACCTAAAAGTAAATTTCTGTAATAATGAAAACCCTGTTCCGCTACGCCTGTATCGTGTTATTGATTGTTTTTTGCACTTCATTTCAATATATTAATCCGCCGGGAGAATCCTATTATATTGTGATCTCCAAGAAAAAATATGAGTTGCGCGTTTATGACAGCAAAGGCTGGCTGGTAACATTTCCAGTAGTCTTTGGCAGCAATGATCCGGGTGATAAATTAATGGAGGGTGACAGGCGTACACCGGAAGGCACATTTACTATTATCAGTAAACGTGTACATGAAAAATGGGACCGCTTTTTAATGCTGGATTACCCAAATGCAGATAGTTACAGAAAGTTCAATGATCGCAAAGCACATGGACTTATCCCCCAAAATGCAAGCATTGGTGGTGGAGTCGGTATTCACGGTACCTGGCCGCATGAAGGCTACGCTGTAGATCAATATCAAAACTGGACATGGGGTTGCATTAGCATGAAAAACCAGGACGTGGAAGAATTATTTCAAATGATTCCCGTGGGCACAAAAGTGACGATAATCGAATAATTATTTTGCATCAAGAAATTCTGTAACTGTCAAGGACCATTTGGAAAAATTATTTCTACAAAGACTTTCATGACCACAATTTTTATACACCACTAATTTTTTTTCGGTCACATTTATATTTTTATAAATATCATCAATTTCCTTTCGTGTTACTTTATCGTCTTCTTCTCCCCATTGCAACAATACCGGGCATTTTACAGATTTAATATATTCTTCCGGCTTGTTATTAAATGCCCAATAGCCTCTTTCTACACTACCCCAAAACAATATTATACTACTCAATGGTTCCACAGGTAATTTCATGGAACGCATTCTGCCTTCTGCTGCTGCTGTCATGGTTCCAAATGGTGATTCGAGAATAATTTTTGAAGGCTTAATTTCTGGAAAATCGTGTATTGCTTTTGTAATTGTTGCAGCGCCTAATGAAACTCCAAACATGGCAATATTTTTTACGCCACTATTTTTTACATGATCATAAACTGCCTTTACGTCCATTGCTTCAAAATAACCAATTGTGCAGGCATTTCCCGAACTTTGCCCATGCGCGCGGAAATCTGCCATGAAAATATTCCAGCCTTGTTTATAAAAAAAAGTAGCATCCGGAATGATGCCACTTCGGCAACTTCCGTGGCCATGAAACATCAATAAAGTACCTTTGATTTTTATAGAATCATTAGCCGGGTGTTTCAAATCCCAGCAGGCGAGTTTGAAACCATCCTCCGTTAAAATTGTTTCACTGGTATGCGGCATACTCAATGAATCTACGACTTTTTCTTTAGCTACTTTTTCTCCGAAAATCAACGTATTTGCTTTTTGAAAAAAATTCATTTCGGCGAAATGAATAGCAGGCAACTCATCATAGAAATAGGTGAAACGATAAGCCTGAACGGCACAAATAATATTGATGAAAACAAACAAAATACCTGCTATCCATAAAAATTTTTTTATTGCAGGCTTCATTTAATTTGAATAAAATTGATTGAATAAAATCGCTGATCAAAGTTCAATTGTACTTTTCCCCATATAAGTATGCAATACTTCAGGGAGAAGTATATTGTTTTCAGTTTGATTGTTTTCCAACAGGCAGGCATATATTCTGGGCAGTGCAAGTGAACTTCCATTTAAGGTATGCACCAATTGCATTTTCCCGTTTTCATCGCGGTACCTGCATTTCAGGCGATTGGCCTGGTAACTTTCAAAATTACTTACGCTACTAACTTCCAGCCATTTATCCTGTGCTGCACTATACACTTCAAAATCAAAGGTCAATGCAGATGTGAAACTCATATCGCCTCCGCATAATAAAAGAATGCGATAAGGAAGATTAAGTGATTGAAGTAATTGCTCCACATGTCCTACCATTTCTTGCAGCGTCTCATAACTTTTTTGCGCTTCAGTAATTTGAATAATTTCCACTTTTTCAAATTGATGCACGCGATTCAGCCCGCGGACATCTTTTCCAAAACTTCCTGCTTCCCTGCGAAAACAAGGTGAATAAGCAGTCATTTTTACGGGCAAATCTTCCTGTTTTAAAATGGTATCGCGATAAATATTTGTAACTGGAACTTCCGATGTGGGGATCATGTAAAAATTATCTGCCGGCATAAAATACATCTGGCCTTCTTTATCCGGCAACTGTCCGGTGGCAAAAGCAGAAGCTTCATTGACCATGAAAGGTGGAATATATTCTGTATAACCGGCCTTGGTATTGTAATCCAGGAAATAATGAATTAATGCACGTTGCAATTTTGCGCCGACTCCTTTATATAAAGGAAAACCACTTCCTGTAATTTTTGCGCCGGCTTCAAAATCAACCATGTCAAATTTCTTGATAAGGTCCCAATGTGGTAATGCAAAAGCAGGTAGATTTGGCTTTTCTCCTCCTTCACGAATTATTTTATTATCTGCCGGAATTTTTCCATCCGGTACTTCATCAGAAGGCAGGTTGGGAAGTTTAACCAAAGCTTCTTTCAATTGATTTTCCAGTGAGCCCAGTTTTTCTGCAAGTGGTGCGAGTTTATTTTTTAATAAAATGACTTCTTCTTTGATAAGGTTTGCTTTTTCCACTTCGCGTTTAGCCATCAGCAATCCTGTTTCTTTTGAGAGCGTATTTATTTTAGCCTGGATGCTTTCATTATCAGTTTGCGTTTTTTTTATGTTGTCATCCAATGTAATAATGAAATCAACGATATCTAACTCCCTGAAATGTTTTTTCGCCAGTTTAGCTTTTACTGCTTCGGGGTTTTGACGTAAAACCTGTAACTGCAACATGTTTTTGTAAAATTTCGTACAAAGATAAACGACCGTTTTTTAATGTTTAAAATAACCGCAGATAAAGGTTTATAAATATATGGTAAAGCCCTAATTTCGCGACATGATTATCCAGGATGACTTGCAGCAAAGATGGTGGCAGCTCGAATTGAAACTCATGGATCGCTTTGGGAAAAAGCCGGATATGGAAGCTATTTTATTTTTAATTGGTATGCAGGAAGTGAATTTTATTCAAAAAAAAATCACTAAAGAACAAAAGCAGGATCTAATGCATGTGGCTATTTGCACAGTTTTATCTCCAGCCGGTTTTTATGAAAATATTGGAAAAGATGAAGATGGATGGCCTCAATTTGCACAGTTGAAAGAATTGCCTGCCAGCTCTTTAATGGAACAGGAAAATTTCCTGAAAGATTTTATTTTATTTTATTTTGAACAACAAGGATTATAAAACTTTATATGAAAAAAAAATTATTTGTCGTTATTGCTCTATGTATTGGAATAATAGGTTTTTCCCAACCTGGAAAAACAAATTCAAAAATCATTCATAAGCCTGTCATGGTACAAATCAGTACAAATTTTGGAAACATCATTATCCAGTTATCAGATTCAACGCCACTACACAGGGATAATTTTGTAAAACTGGTAAAGGAACATTTTTTTGACAGTCTTTTATTTCACCGCGTAATACAGGGTTTCATGATACAAGGTGGTGATCCTGAAAGTAAAAACGCCGATAGCCTGGCAATGCTCGGAGGCGGCGAAGGCCCGGGTGACAGGATACCGGCAGAGTTTAACAAGACGCTATTTCATCAGAAAGGCGCACTGGCTGCAGCACGTGATGACAACCCGCAAAAGGCCAGCAGCAATTGCCAGTTTTATATTGTACAGGGAAAAAAAATTAGTGATGAGCAGCTCAATACTATTGAATGTAATATCCGCCAGGAAAATCCTTCTTTTTATTATACGGATGTGCAAAGAAAAATTTATAAAACGATTGGGGGCACGCCCATGTTGGATCAAAATTACACCGTATTTGGCCAGGTTATAAAAGGCCTGGATGTAATTGATAAAATAGCTGCTTTACCTACAGACCAAAATGACAGGCCTCTTAAAAATGTAAGAATGAAAATAAAATTGCTGAATTAATTTTTCTTACTATTTTTAAAAACATTTACTGAAATCAAAAAACCATTAATATGAATTTTCCTGAAAATTTAAAATATACGAAAGACCATGAATGGATCAAAATGGATGGAGAAGAAAATGCATTGATCGGCATTACAGATTTTGCCCAGGGAGAATTGGGTGATATTGTGTATGTGGATGTATCTACTATTGGAAAGGATTTGGCCGAAGGAGAATTATTTGGAACAGTGGAAGCTGTGAAAACGGTAAGTGACCTGTTTATGCCGGTATCCGGAACAGTTTTGGAAGTAAATCCTGCCCTGGAAAAGGAACCAGAACTCGTGAATGCTGATCCTTATGAGAAAGGCTGGATGATAAAAATTAAATTAAAAAGTAAATCAGATTTTGATGGCTTAATGGATGTAAAATCCTATCAGAATTTGGTTTCTTAATTCTGAAGCCGTATGTTTATAAACAGAATGCCTCTAAATACAAAATATACCGAAGATGAATTAGTGCTGTTTTTGCAACAGCGACAGAAATACGCCTTCGAATATTTATATGAAAATTATTCAGCGGCATTATTTCAAATGGTAGTGAGTATTATACCAGATAAAGAAATCGCAAAAGATGTTTTACAGGAAGTTTTTATAAAAATATGGAAGCAGGTAGAAACTTATGATGCAGCAAAAGGTAGATTATTTACATGGATGCTAAACATTACAAGGAATGCCTCAATCGATAAATTAAGAA
>JBDTAN010000242.1:0-4876 GCA_039924585.1 Chitinophagaceae bacterium
TTACCAACGCCTTCCGCAGTTGCGCTCACTGTTTCACCAATTTTTACAATGCCCACACTCATGGCATTCACGAGCGGGTTTGTATGATAACAATCTTCAAAATATATTTCACCGCCAACAGTGGGTACGCCAAAACAATTTCCATAAAAACCAATACCGCGAACGACACCATTCAACAATCTTTTTGTTTTAGGATCTGCTTCACCATTCGCCATTTTTAAATTTCCAAAACGCAGGCTGTTTAGAGATGCAATCGGTCGCGCGCCCATTGTGAAAATATCTCTTTGGATTCCACCGACACCGGTAGCCGCGCCCTGGAAAGGTTCAATCGCACTTGGATGATTATGAGATTCTATTTTAAAAACAACCGCATAACCATGTCCAATATCCATGAGGCCGGCATTCTCTTCACCCGCTTCCACGAGCATTCGTCCGCCTTTACGAGGTAAGGTTTTCAGCAATTTGATAGAATTTTTATAACTGCAATGTTCACTCCACATGCCGCTGAAAGCGCATAGTTCCGTAAAATTTGGGGTGCGCCCAAGTTCCTTTTTGATGCGTTCAAATTCTTCTTCCGTCAACCTTAATTCTTCTGCAATTTTTGAATTGATTTCCATGAATGCTGTTTTAAATGCAGTTATCCTGCTTGATTTCCGATCTTAAGCCGGTAAAAATTTATGGCGCAAAGGTAGGCAAGCGCGCAGGTTTGTAAAGGAAACTGAAAAAAGATTTGAAAATAATTAACCGGAAATGGTTGATAAAAAAAAGTGTTGATGATAAAACAGAACCAATTACAATTTTTACCACTTTATAAAATCGGTTATATGAAGCACTGCCGGGCTTTTTTGAGCGAATATTTTAGAAAATATGACCATGTTTCCAATTTTGAAATTAATATGTTTTTGGGCAAACACTGTATTCAAAAACTTTCCCCGATTGATCTTTTCAAAACTGAACACATGTCCGTTAATTCTTCTTTGGTTATAATTAAAGGTGGAGCAATACGCAAATAATTGGGGGCAAATAAAAACCAGTCGGAGATCAGGCCATTCTTTATACATTGATGTATAACCGCCTTACAAATTTCAAAATCCGGAAATGAAAGAGAAGCCCAAAGTCCTGCTGTCTGTAAGTTTGCACCGTGAATTGCGGATAAATTTTCCTGCAAAATTTTTTCTTTTTCAAACACAGACTCAATTAATTTTTCTTCCAGTAAAATTTCAAATGCCTGCATGCCTGCCGCACAGGAAACCGGGTGTCCCCCAAAAGTGGTGATATGACCAAGCACGGGATTATCCATCAAAACATCCATAATTTTTTTATCTGAAATAAATGCTCCAAGCGGCATGCCGCCGCCCAGTGCTTTTCCCAATAATAAAATATCCGGCACCACTTCAAATTGTTCGAAAGCCCATAAAGTTCCCGAGCGGCCAAAGCCTGCTTGTATTTCATCTAAAACTAATAATGCACCTTTTTCCCTGCATTTTTCTTTCACTTTTTTTAGCCAGTCCGCAGCAGGTTTTGTCACACCACTTTCAGCTTGTATCGTTTCCGCGAATACGGCAGCAGTTTGATGATTGATGGCATCCAAAACTTTTTCATCACTATACTCAAACTCCAAAATTCCCGGCAGCAAAGGCCGGTAAGCGCTGCGCCAGTATTCATTTCCCAGCATACTTAATGCGCCTTGCGTACTACCATGATAAGCATTTTTGAAAGAAATAATTTGTGCTCTTCCTGTAAATCTTTTTGCCAGCTTCATAGCACCTTCTGTAGCTTCAGCACCACTGTTTGTAAAATAAACACAGTTTAAATTTTCAGGTAAATGGTTTGTAAGCAAAGCTGCATATTGCACTTGTGGCGATTCAATAAATTCACCATACACGATCAGGTGCATATATGCTGCTGATTGCTTTTGCACTGCTTCAATAACTTTTGGATTTGAATGGCCAATATTCGCCACATTAAAACCAGAAATCATATCAATATATTTTTTCCCACTCGCATCGAATAAATGAATGCCGGATGCACGCACCATTTCAATACCGATCGGTTCGCGGGAAGTTTGCGCAACATGACGTAAAAACAATTGCCTGTTAGAAATATTTTGCATGCGGCGTATGCTTTTTATTTTTTAAATTTAAGGCGAAAATTAAACTATTTATTTATGCCTTTCATTATTCCATTATTAAACAAGGAACCACGACTGGGAAAAAATTGTTTTATAGCACCGAATGCAACGATCATTGGCGATGTGACTGCTGGTGATGAATGTAGTTTTTGGTTCAATGCAGTTGTGCGTGGCGATGTGCATTATATTAAAATGGGGAATCGTGTAAATGTGCAGGATGGAGCAATTATTCATTGCACGTATCAAAAAAACCCGGTGGATATTGGAGATAATGTTTCCATCGGCCATAATGCCATTGTGCATGGTTGCACATTATTTGATAATGTTTTGATCGGAATGGGCGCGCTGGTAATGGATCGTTGCCAGGTACACAGCAATAGTATTGTGGCCGCCGGCGCAGTTTTACTGGAAGGAACGGTTGTGGAAGAAGGAAGTATTTATGCAGGTGTACCGGCAAAAAAAGTAAAGGAAATTTCTAAAGATTCCGTACATGAAGAAATACAACGCATTGCGCAGAATTATGTAAAATATAGTTCGTGGTATAAATAAAAAATATAGGTTCTCAATTTTTAATACTCTTTTTCTTTAATGCTATCCATAATTTTTAAATAGCTGATATAGCGTTCCATAAAAATTTCTTCCTTTTCCACGGCAGCTTTGATAGCACAACCTGGTTCATCAATATGCAGGCAATTATTAAACCGGCAATCGTTCAGCCTGTCGCGCATTTCGGGAAAATAATGGGAGATTTCCTGCTTATCCATATCGGCCATTCCAAATTCCCGAAGACCAGGCGTATCAATAATGCGCGCTGCCGGTAACCCAGGTATATCGTGCATTTCAGCAAATGTGGTCGTGTGCATACCTTTCCCGCTCCACTGACTTACTTCCATCGTTTTTAAATTCATGGAAGGAGCAATTAAATTGATAAAAGAAGATTTGCCAACACCGCTATTACCTGAAATGAGTGTCGTTTTATGATCAAATATATTCTCTACTTCTTTCATTCCGGTTTGCATAGAAACACTCACTAAAAAAACAGGATAGCCCAATGAAGGATAGATTTTTTTAATGAGCTCAAATTGTTGCAGTTCTTTTTTTTGATAAATATCCGCCTTATTAAAAATTATTATTGCCGGAATATGAAATGCTTCTGCAGTTGCGAGAAAACGATCAATAAATCCAAGAGATGTTTTAGGATTCTTTAAACTGGCAAATAAAATAGCCTGGTCCAGATTCGCGGCTACGATATGATGATGCTTTATATGATGCGGCGAACTGCGTGCGATATAATTATGGCGTGGCAAAATATCAATGATCATTGCATCGGATTCGCCCTCGGTTGATAATTCCATTTCTACATTATCCCCAACGGCAATTGGGTTTGTGGAAGTGATACCATCGATTTTGAAAATACCTTTTAAGCGTGCTCTATAAAATTTTCCATCATCGTTTTTTACCAAATACCAGCTTCCCGTTGATTTATAGACAAGGCCTTTCATTTATTTAAAAAATAATTTATGTAAATGTAATTCAAACAGGTATTCATTTAATAACACTTACAATTTTCGATTCTTAATTTTTACAATAAAAAAATAATACAATATTTACCCATAAAAAAAGCCGTCCAAAAGAACGGCTTTCATTTATATCCATTTAAATAAATTATTCTGCTTCGGCCATTACTTCTGTCACTTCAGGAATCATTCTTTTCATCATGCCTTCAATTCCTGCTTTCAACGTTATCATGGAAGAAGGACAGCCACTGCAACTTCCCTGCAACATCAGGTTTACAATTCCATTATTATAACTTTTAAATTGTATGGCGCCGCCATCCATTTCAACAGCAGGGCGTACATAATTGTCCAACAATTCTTTGATGCGTTTTACCACATCATCGTCATCCGCTGAAACCAGGTTCGTAGCTTCTTTTTTTACTTTTGCAGCTTCTTCTTCATTGACTACAATACCGCCGTTTTCAATATATTCTTTTAAAAATTGTTTGATCGGCGGAATCACATCCTGCCAATCTTCTGTATCAGAAGTCTTGGTTAGTGTAACAAAATTGCTGGCAATAAAAATGCTTTTAATAAAAGGAAATACAAACAATTCTTTCGCTAGTGGTGAAGGTCCGGCAAAACTTTCATCGGGGAAATCAATACTCTTGCCGGGATATAATAATTTATTCGCCACAAATTTCATCGTCTCCGGGTTCGGTGTCATTTCCGTATAAATACTGATCACCGGGTTGCCTGTTTTTATCATTGTAAATTCTATTTATAGTACGTCAAAAAAATTATTCCTTCTACTGAAAGAAAATTTAAAATCGCCTGCAAAGATACAAAAATTTCTCAAGGTTACTGATCAAAATTAACCATTTTTTTCACCTGTTATTAGCCGTGGTTTAACAATACAACAAGATTTGAGGCTAATTTAAAATCGTATATCAAGGTATAAAAAGATTAAAACATGAAAAAAATATTGTACTTCGTTTTTGCAGCTAGTTCATTGCTCATGGCGAATTGTACCCAATCGCAAACCAATAAGGTTATGGATCAAAAAGCAGCGGCTAAAAAATATCCCGATCCCCAAAAAGTCAGCGCCAGTTATACTTTTCCCATGAAAATGACGGATGCAGAATGGCAACAAAAATTGACAAAATCTCAATATAATATATTACGGGAAAAAGGTACGGAGCCTGCATTTAGCGGGAAGCTGAATCATTTTTATGAAAAAGGAACGTAT
>JBDTAN010000243.1:0-6514 GCA_039924585.1 Chitinophagaceae bacterium
AAATATTTGCCACACATGAAAACGGTCGGTAAAATAAAAACAGATATATTAATTATAGCACAAAACCCAGCTTTTAAGATGGCTGATATTGACCGCGTTTTTGAATATCAGCAACTTATTTTCGACAGCAGCAATCCATTGTGGAAAACAGAACAATGGAAAAAAGATTGCGACAGTTTACATTTGCGTTTCCATTCGGTGAGCGCATCAGGCGCTTTTGTAATGGGCTTATAATATTTCAAAAGTTTTAATGTAAATGAATATGCAAAAGAAAATCAACAGTGCACTGATTTCCGTTTTTTATAAAGATGGTTTATTACCTGTTTTGGAAGAAATGAAAAGGCTTGGTATTACTATTTATTCTACAGGAGGCACTCAACAATTTATTGAAGAAGGGGGTATGACCTGCATTCCAGCGGAAACATTAACAGGTTTCCCATCCATTCTTGGGGGTAGGGTGAAAACACTCCATCCGGCAATTTTTGGAGGCATCCTGGGCCGGCGTGACAATGAACAGGATATGCAGGAAATGAAAACATTTAATATTCCAGCAATAGATTTAGTGATCATTGACTTGTATCCATTCGAAGAAACTGTTGCTAAAACTGCTGAGGAAAAAGCAATTATAGAGAAAATTGATATAGGCGGGCCATCATTAATCCGTGCTGCAGCAAAAAATTTTGGGGATATCCTGGTAATCGCTGCTAAAGATGATTATGCAGGTTTGGAAAAAATATTGAGGGAGCAGGACGGGATAACTTCATTGGAAGAAAGAAAATCATTTGCGGCAAAGGCTTTTGATATAGTGTTTCAATATGACCTGGCTATTCACAATTATTTCAATGGTACTTTAATTAATACCCTGCATCCGCAAAAGATATTGCGCTATGGCGAAAATCCGCACCAGCAGGCAACTTTTTACGGAGACCTTGAAAAAATGGCTACACAAATTCATGGGAAGGAGCTTTCCTATAATAACCTGGTGGATGCCGATGCGGCAATGTCCATTATCACTGAATTCAGCAATGAAAAAAAAGCCGTATTTGGTATCATCAAACATACCAATGTTTGCGGCATGGCTATTCGTGAAACGCTCAAGGAAGCCTGGGATGCGGCATTGGCCGGCGATCCTGAAAGTGCATTCGGCGGTGTGCTGGTTTGTAATAAAAAATTAGATGAAGTGACAGCCTCTTCTATCAGCGAACTATTTTTTGAAGTTTTAATTGCACCGGGTTTTGATGAAAAAGCCTTACAAATTTTACAGGCAAAGAAAAACAGGATTCTCCTGGTATCTAAGGAAAACATTTCTTTAGCAGCCAAACAATATAAATCAATTTTACAGGGAACATTGGTACAGGATACGGATCTGGCTTCATTTTCAGAATGGAAAGACGCCGGAGGAAGGCCTGCGACTACTCAGGAAAAAGAAGATCTTTTATTTGCAAATATTATTTGTAAAAACCTCAAGAGTAATGCGATTTCACTGGTAAAAAATCAGCAGTTATGTGGAAAGGGTTGCGGGCAAACAAGCCGCGTGGATGCTTTAAAACAGGCTATAGATAAAGCACAGCATTTTGAGTTTGATTTGAATGGGGCAGTACTGGCCAGTGATGCCTTTTTCCCTTTTGATGATTGTGTGAAAATCGCACATGCTGCGGGTATCAGCGCTTTTATACAGCCGGGTGGTTCCATTAGAGATAAAGACAGCATTCAATATTGCATCGATAATAATCTTGCAATGGTAATAACTGGTACAAGGCATTTCAGGCATTAGAAATGATTAAGTATTCATGAAATCCTACAAATTCATTCTGCCTTCTCTATTTCCCCGATCGAAATCCGAATCGGTTCCTGGAAAGTATGCTTACCTGGCATTAACTACCACAAGTATTTTATGGGGGACTACCTGGGTAGCCAGCAAGATAGCTGTAAATTCAGGTATCTCTGGATTGGAAGTTTCCTATATCAGACAATTTCTCGCAGGATCAATTATGGTCCTTTATTTTTTAATAAAAGGAGAAAAATTACCGAGTTGGAAACAATTCAGGTGGTTATTTATTTTATCCATATTTATGTTTGTACTCGCAAACGGGTTGAGCACCTGGGGCGTAAAATTTATTCCCAGTGGATTGGCTGCACTCATCGGCGCGTTATATCCCTTGAGTGTTGTATTGATTGAAATGATCTTTTTTAAGATAAACAATAGTTCACGACTGACATTCATTGGACTCTTTCTTGGCCTTGGCGGTGTTACATTAGTGTTATATGAAAATACATTTCATACACAACCTGATGGATATGTATTTGGAATTATACTTGGTGTTACTGCTATGCTTTCATGGAGTATTGGAACTTTATTTATTGTTAGGAATAAATACCTGATGAATCCATATTATGCTATGGGCTGGCAAATGTTTATGGCTTCATTCATGATTTATGGACTCGCGAAAGTAACGGGAAATGATCAGCCATTTTCGGTGATACC
This sequence comes from Chitinophagaceae bacterium, assembly GCA_039924585.1. Classification (GTDB taxonomy): domain Bacteria; phylum Bacteroidota; class Bacteroidia; order Chitinophagales; family Chitinophagaceae; genus JAFDXJ01. Next base: position 2,486 of record JBDTAN010000243.1, read on the forward strand.
ATGGCAAACCTGGACTGCGATTGGTTATTTAATAATTATGGGATCGATTGTAGCTTTCATGGCATTTATATACACGACTGAACATTTACCCACAGTAATTTCTTCTTTATATGCATATATCAATCCACTGGTCGCGATGATTGTTGGAGCAATTTTATTGAATGAAAAATTAACCCCTTTTATTATCATCGGCGCGGCCATTACTCTTACAGGCGTTTACCTGGTAAACAGGAGTTTAAAAGAAATTAAAAAGTAAGAATAAATCAGGCTGTTTGCAAATTGGCTTTTTTCGCAGGCACTTCTTCCTTTTTGGAAGCAGGCTTTAAAAAACGCAAAGCACTCCATACATGATCTAACGGAATTTCGTGGGAAGGTTCATAGCCATTCGTACAAAGCATATTCCAGGAACAATCTCTGTTCAAATCGCTGGCAATTTTACTCGCTGAACGCGGATAAGCGATCCATAAAATGCTTTTAGCATGAATGGCTGGCAAAACTTCTTTTAGAATGGAGCAAAGCTGTGTATGATTAATGGCAAAAATTAACGCAAAATCCACTTTACGGCTACACAGTAATGGAGTCATACTTTTTGCATAGGACAATTTCACAAACTGTTTCTCCATAGAACTGGGCACACCCTGTATCAAGAGATTTCTTTCACTTTCAAGTTCCAATAATTCTAAGAGATTATGTGCAGGCATCCTTAAAGAATTTAAGGTTAAAAATATAGATTAGGATTGCAAAGGTACGTATAATTTCTTAAAATACCATACCTATACACATAGTGGTAATATTGAACTGCTTAAACGAAAATAATTAATTAGAAACAGGCTTATAATAACTCAATGCTTCAGGCATCAATTCTTTGAGTTTTGCGATCCTGTCTGCATCTGCAGGGTGATCACTTAACCAAACTGGCGGTTGAGCACCGCCCAATTTTTGCATTCTTTCCCAAAATGGAATTGCTTCCTGCGGATTATAACCTGCCATTGCGGCAAATATCAATCCAAAATGATCAGCTTCGAGTTCCTGGCTACGGGAATTGGGTAAGGAAACTCCTAATTGAGCAGCAGGTCCATAAATGCTATTAAAAATATTCGCCGTTTGTGGATTTTTAGATAATGCAAGATTGCCTGCAACCTGAATGCCTTGTTCCAGCATCGCTTCACTCATTCTTTCCCTTCCATGACCGGCAACTGCGTGGGTAATCTCATGGCCAAGAACTATGGCGAGCGCTGCCTCATTTTGAGTAACATTTAATAAACCAGTATAAACAACCACTTTTCCTCCCGGCATACACCAGGCATTTACTTCTTTGCTATCTACAAGATTAAATTCCCATTTATACCCGGAAAGTTCATTTCCTAAACCTTTTTGCTGGTAATATTGATTAATTGCATTTGCAATACGTGTACCTACTCTTTTAACCATTTCAGCATCTTTGTTAGAAGCATTTGAAACTACTTTATTTTGAGAAAGAAATTGCTTGTATTGAAGCTGGGCTTCCTGTTCTACTTGTTGTTCTGATACCAGGCTTAATTGATTTCGGCCAGTTATTGCATTTTGAGTGCATGCATATAAAACAGTACTTGATATAAATAATAATGCGAGTAGTTTACGAGTCATGTAAATATGTTGAATGATGAATGTTGACTATAAGTCTTTCAATATTTATACCAAAAAGAAAATATGGTTTAAACCGAGCTTTTTTTTGGGGAATAAAATATCATTCATCATCATCACCGTTTCTTCTTTTCCGGCGACGGTCACGATATTTAAAAATGGGTACTTTACCTTCAGTCCCATTAATCAGGCGATTTATATTTTTTTGGTGTGTAAGTATGACCATCAATGCAACTGCCACTGAAAAAACACGGTATAAAGTAACATCATCATTAAAAATAAATAAGATAAAAATAGCGAATGCTACGCCTGCCAGCATGGAACTCAGCGATACAAACCTGGTAAGATAAAGTACTGCAAGAAAAACGCCCACACAACAAACAGCAACTAATGGCTGAATTGCTACGATCATTCCGAATAATGTGGCAACACCTTTTCCACCTTTAAAATTAGCCCATATGGGGAAAATATGTCCAATTACTGCAGCAAGGCCAAGACCAATCATCAAGTTGGTACGGTCCCAGTCGTCATGTAAATAATGCGATATAAAAATATAAAGAGATGTTGCAGCAACACCTTTTAGCATATCAACAATCATTACAAAAGTTCCCCATTTGGGCCCAAATACACGATACGTATTCGTAGCGCCCGCATTGCCACTTCCATAATCCCTGATATCTATGCCAAAAAAATGTTTACTTACCCAAACAGCCGTCGGTATTGAGCCGATCAAATAAGCAAAAATAATAAGTAATATTTCTGTCATGGGGCAAACGCTAATAAAAAAAGAACAACAAATATACTGGCAAAAATTTACACACAAAAGCCATTCATATTTTTTAAAGGAAAAATGACATTAATACCCATGAATCTTTAACATTTGTTAAACGATGTTTAAGGTCTGATTTAGCGGCTTCCTGTATCATATCATCCACATCTGTTGTCAATATGCCACTTATCAAAAGCTGGCCTTTTGGATATAAAATTTTTGAAAGTGCGGGTAAAAATTCCTGTAAAATATGTTTATTGATATTGGCCAATATAATGTCAAATTTTTCATTTTCCGGTGGCGTATTTTTTTCTGAATAAAAATTTTTTTTACAAAAATTTGCTTCAATATTCTCCATAAAATTCTCCGTGCTTAATGGATCATTGTCAATAGAAAAAACTTTGGAAGCACCGAGTTTTTCAGCAAGAATAGAAAGAATACCTGTCCCTGCACCGAAGTCAAAAACGCTTTTACCTGCAAAATTTAAAGTACACATTTCCGCGATCATAAGATAAGTAGTCGCATGATGACCTGTACCGAAACTCATTTTTGGCGTGATCACAATTTCATGCTGCATGCCTTCAAAGGGCGGATGAAAATTTGCCCGCACAGCAATTTTATTTTCAATAATCACCGGTTCAAAATTGGCTTCCCATTCTGCATTCCAATTTTTTCCCCGAATGAATTGCTTTTTATAAGTAATATGATTTTTATCAAGGACTGTCTTCAGATTTTCTTCATTAAAATCAGCTTCTTTGAACCAGGCAAGTATTTCAGTTTCCTTTTCTTCAAAACCTGAAATGGATAACTGCGCTAATGCTGCTAAGATTTTATCTCTCTCAATACTTTCAGGTATTTGTATAGCGATGCAAAAATAATTATCCATGATTTTTTAAAAGTAAAAGGCCTGCAAATTGCAAGCCTTTTATGATTTTTATAAAAATTTAGTGCCTGTTATTATCTTGAGTTTCTCCCTGTGGTGCACCATCCGGTCTTGGCATTAAAACCTTCCTGCTCAATTTAAATTTACCGGTTTTATGGTCGATGCCGATGAGTTTAACTTTAACAGTGTCTCCTTCTTTCAATACGCCTTCCAAAGTTTCCAGCCTTTTCCAGGAAACCTCACTGATATGCAGCAGGCCTTCTTTTTTCGGAAGGAATTCTACAAACGCTCCATAGGGTTGAATAGTTTTTACTTTAGCTTCATACACGTCATTGATTTGTGGCATTGCTACCAGGCCTTTCACCCAATTCAATGCTTTTACCACACTTTCTTTATTTACCGAAAAAATACTTACCTCACCAAAATTTCCAACTTCTTCGATATTGATCGTTGTACCAGTTTCTTTTTGAATTTCCTGGATCACTTTTCCACCTGGCCCGATCACCGCGCCAATGAACTCTTTATCAATAATTAATTTTTCCATTCTTGGCGCGTGTGGCTTCACTTCTTCACGATGTGCCGGCATACATTCATACATGGCGTCTAAAATATGTAGTCTTCCTTTACGCGCCTGTTCCAATGCTTCATTCATTACCTGCATACTCAGGCCATCCACTTTGATATCCATTTGTACACCGCAAATGCCATCGCGAGTACCGGTAACTTTGAAATCCATATCGCCTAAATGATCTTC
>JBDTAN010000244.1:0-3713 GCA_039924585.1 Chitinophagaceae bacterium
CGTCGGTGTCGGCGGTAATAATACAGCCAATGTTTTAAATGATTTAAAAGAGTTCCCACTGGAACGCGCAACAGCTATATTAAGCGCTGTGCCTTACTATAATAAACCTTCGCAGGATGGTTTATTCCTGCATTATAAAAAATTAGCGGAGCATTCTCCCAAACCAATCATACTTTATAATGTACCTGGAAGAACAGGCAGAAATTTATATGCGGAAACTACGTTGAAATTAGCCCGTGAAGTGGATAATATTGCTGGCATTAAAGAAGCGAGTGGCGACTTTAGTCAATGCATGCAGATCCTTCGGGATAAGCCGGAATATTTCACCGTTGTGAGTGGAGATGATGGGTTGGCATTGCCACAAATGGCTTGTGGAATGCAGGGGATTATTAGTGTTGCTGCAAATATGTTCCCCAAAGATTTTTCTTCGATGATTCGTTTTTGTTTAAATGGAGATTTTGCTACAGCAAAGAAAATGAATGATAAATTGATAGCTGGTTATGACCTTATGTTTGCAGAAAATAATCCCGCCGGTGTAAAAGCTTTTATGGCGGAGATTGGTTTATGTAAAAATTATCTCCGGCTTCCATTGAGCCCTCTTTCGGAAAATTTGCATAATAGGGCAAAAAGTTATTTGGCTAAATATTCGATTAATTAATTATTGAAAAAAAAATTTATCTTTTTCTGAAGACTTAATTTCATTTAACCTTATTTACAAATATCTACATTAAAATAGAATACTTTCATTACAAAGTTTGTTCTATTTTAATTTAGATAATAAATACTTTATTTAAATGATCAAAGGCCTCGGAACAGATATTGTAGAAGTGGATCGCATTGCTGAAAAAATTACCAGTGATTCAGGTTTTAAAGAATTGGTCTTTTCCAAAAATGAAATTGATTATTGCGAACAGCAAAAATTTAAAGCGGAACATTATGCAGCAAGGTTCGCAGCTAAAGAAGCTTTTTTTAAAGCACTCGGAACCGGCTGGGCTTCCGGCACGCATTTTAATGAAATAGAAATTCAGCACGATGCAGCCGGGAAACCATTCCTGAATTTTTTGGGCGAAACAAAAAAAACTTTTGCAACATTGCAACAGCAAAAAATTTCAGTTTCTTTGTCTCACACAAAAACAATGGCAACAGCCATAGTAATTATCGAAGATTGATATGAGCCAACACGCATTTGAATCAACCGAAAACAGCAAAAAATACCAGGAAGAAAAATTGGTAGCGCTCTTGCAATATTTAAATAATCATTCCCCATTTTATAAACGCCTCTTTGCTCAACAGGAAATTGATCTTCATGAAATAAAATCTTTGGATGATCTCGTTAAACTTCCCGTGACAAATAAAGAAGACCTGCAAAAAATGAATGCAGATTTTTTGTGTGTGAAAAAAGATAAAATTATTGAATACGCTTCTACTTCCGGCACACTTGGAAGTCCCGTCACCATTGCTTTAACGGAAAATGATTTAAAACGACTTGCTGAAAATGAATATAATTCTTTTGTTTGTGCAGACGGTTCGGTGAATGATATTTACCAGCTCATGCTCACGTTAGATAGGCAATTCATGGCGGGCATTGCGTATTATAATGGCCTGCGAAAATTAGGCGCCGGCATTATTCGTTTAGGCCCGGGCGTACCATCTTTGCAATGGGAAACGATTCAACAACTCAATCCCACAGCCATTGTAGCTGTTCCTTCTTTTATTTTAAAACTTGTAAAATATGCCCGCGAAAATAATATTGATCCGAATAAAACGAGTGTAAAAAAAGCCATTTGTATTGGTGAAAATATTCGTAACACAGATTTTTCATATAATATTTTAGCAAAAAAAATCCTGGAATCCTGGAATATAAAATTGTATTCTACATATGCTTCCACGGAAATGCAAACTGCATTTACAGAATGTAGTGCAGGTAAGGGCGGACATTTACAACCGGGTTTACTTATCGTGGAATTACTGGATGAAAACAATCAACCTGTGCCGGAAAATATGACGGGCGAAGTCACCATTACAACACTTGGTGTAGAAGCCATGCCACTGCTGCGTTATAAAACAGGTGATATGTGTATGAAATTTGAATCGCCCTGCGCTTGCGGCCGCAGGAGCCTGCGCTTATCCCCCATAATCGGGCGTAGAAAACAAATGATCAAATTCAAAGGCACAACACTTTATCCGGCTGCTTTATTTGATTTACTTACTGAAATGAAAGATGTACGCGATTTTGTGGTAGAAGTTTTTCAAAATGATATTGGCATGGATGAAGTACTGATATATATTGTGCCGGCTGGAAATGATAAAGCCTGCGATCACAGAATAAGAGCACATTTACAGGCCAGCCTGCGCGTAAGCCCGCAACTGGCTTATATTTCAGAGAAAGAGATACAAGCCATGCAAATGCCTGAATCGGGTCGTAAAGCAGTAAATTTTATTGATAAAAGAATCTCCTGATTAAATATTAGTATCATTCCCCTGTCAATATTTATCACTATTTATTTTAAATCACGGTAAATATTTGTAGAAATGCTTTCTTTGCGCTGTAAATAAACACATCCATGGTTTCTATTGGAAAAGAAAAGCTTACTGTTAAGCAATTTTCGGATATTTTATATAAGCATGAAAAAATTTCCCTGCCTGCCTCTTCATTAAAGAAAGTCATGCAGAATTTTGCATTTTTACAAAAATTTTCTGCGGGTAAATTGATTTATGGCATCAATACCGGTTTTGGCCCTATGGCACAGTATCAAGTGAATGAAGAAAACGTTTTACAACTTCAATACAACCTCATTCGTAGTCATAGTTCTGGTAGTGGCAAACTCATGGAACCATTACTGGTAAAGGCTTTGATGATTGCTAGGCTGAATACACTCATGCTTGCTTATTCCGGTGTGCATACGGATGTAGTCGAATTATTGGCGACACTCATCAATCAAAATATTACGCCTTGTATTTTTGAACAGGGCGGAGTTGGGGCAAGTGGCGACCTTGTTCAACTGGCACATCTTGGTTTGGTTTTGATCGGTGAAGGGGAAGTAATTTTTGAAGGCAAAATTTATCCGACAAAAAAAATATTTACCCAACAAAAAATTCGACCACTATCCATTCATCTCCGGGAAGGCCTGGCAATTTTGAATGGCACTTCGGCAATGACTGGTATTGGTTTGATAAATAGTTTGCTTGCAAATAAATTATTGTCGTGGTCTGTTATTTTTTCTGCCATGACCAATGAAATTGTAGAAGCGTATGACGATCATTTTTCTTCTGAATTAAATAGTGCAAAACTGCATGCGGGACAAAATAAGATTTCGGAAATGATGCAGGTCATTCTTTCGAAAAGTAAAATGATCCGCAAACGTTCAGAACATTTGTATCAATCTGAAACGCTGAAGCAGCAATACATTCACGATAAAGTACAGGAATATTATTCATTACGCTGTGTTACGCAAGTGCTTGGGCCAATTTATGATACTGCTTCGTATGCAGAAAATGTGCTGATCAATGAATTGAATTCAGTGAATGATAATCCTGTTATTGACAGTAAAAATAAAAATATTTTTCATGGCGGAAATTTTCATGGCGATTATGTGTCTTTAGAAATGGATAAATTGAAAATAGCCATTACGAAATTATCTATGTTATCTGAAAGGCAATTGAATTATTTATTGAATGATAAATTAAATCAAAAATTACCACCTTTTATAAAC
>JBDTAN010000245.1:0-2558 GCA_039924585.1 Chitinophagaceae bacterium
GAATGCGGTACTGGAAATTCGTGCCGGAACCGGTGGCGATGAGGCTAGTTTATTTGCTGGGGATTTACTGGATATGTACCTGCGTTATTGCAATAAAAAAGGCTGGAAAACAGCGATTGTTTCTGAAAGCGAAGGAACTGTTGGTGGCTATAAAGAAGTAGTTGTGGAAGTAACCGGAGAAGATGTATATGGTACCTTGAAATTTGAAAGTGGCGTACACCGAGTGCAACGTGTTCCAAATACAGAAACGCAGGGCCGCGTGCATACTTCTGCAGCAACAGTTGCTGTAATGCCGGAAGCAGAAGAAGTGGATTTTGAATTGAACCCCGCAGATGTGAAAATGGAAACTTCAAGAAGTGGCGGTGCGGGCGGACAAAACGTAAATAAAGTAGAAACAAAAGTGATGCTCACACATATTCCTACGGGCACAGTGGTGATTTGTCAAACAGAAAGAAGCCAGTTGGGAAACAGGGAAAAAGCGATGACCATGATGCGTACGCGACTGTATGAAGAAAAGGTACGGAAATATGAAGATGAAGTTTCGCGCCGCAGGAAAACATTGGTAAGTACTGGCGACCGCAGCGCCAAGATCAGAACCTACAACTGGCCACAGGGGCGGGTTACAGACCATCGAATCGGATTGACTTCCTATAATTTGGATGCCGTGATCAATGGAGAAATAGAGGAATTTATTGAAGCTTTGCAGGTCGCGGAAAATGCGGAAAAAATGTCAAACCAGGTATAAAAATTTCTTTTTTCATGCGCATTTTAATCATACAAAACCCGGCTGAAACGATTAGCGATTATTCAGCTTATATTTCCACACTCATCACGGATTATTCAAAATTGCTCGGCTATGAAATTATACATATTGATACTTTAAAAAGCTTAAACGAAAAAAAAGAAAACTGCATTTTTATTTTGCAAAATTTAAAAACTTCTTTGCCTGGTTTCTTATTAGAAAAAAAGATAGCTGCCCATTTTAAAAAAGCAGGAATTGATTTATTAATTAATTTAACTGAAAAGTTTAGGGCAAATATTAATCTGCAGCAGATCATAGGAATGGATGAAAATATCTTCACCAGGAATAAAAAGAAATTCATTTCAACCTACAAAAAAAGCAAGGGAAAAAACCATTTGACCTTCATAACTTTTGCCGACCCGGAAAAGGAAAAATTAAAACCTTTCACCAAAGAAAATGATATTGTAGTCATTCAAATTCCTTTTACGGCATCCAATGAATTCAAAACATTTGAATGGCCGGATAAAGTACTAATCAAAGCTCAATACGCGGGAAATAAAGAATATTTTTTATGCCTTGGCGGCGAAAATGAAACGCTGTTACTGGAAGTTTTAAAAGGTTTTTCTAAATTCAAAAAATGGCAACAAAGTAGTATGCAACTTATCCTGGTAATGGATGAAACTGCATGGCTGGATAATTTTTTAGAAAAACTAAAAAGCTATCGCTATAAAGATGATGTACAAATAATCCGGGAAATCAATATTTCACAATTGTCTTGTCTTTTCGCTTCAGCGTATAGTTTTATACATGCAACAAATAATTCTGAAAACCTGGAATCAATGGTTTCAGCCATGCAATGCAGTTTACCATTGGTTTGCCTGGATACGCCTGTTTTTCGGGAATATGCCGGCGATGCAGCGTTATATATGCCCGTTTTTGAAGCGGCTGAAATTTCAAAAAATATGATTGGTGTATATAAAAATGAAATTTATAAAGCACAAATGGAAAAAGCCGCAAATGAAGGAGCACAGAAATATAAGCGGGATGAAGTGTCAAAAAAATTATGGAAACTGATAGAATCACTCGTATCAAAGTAATAAGCAGCATATAATTTTATAGTACTTTTGGCGCATAAAATTTACACTACATGCAGCAATCAAATATCCGGATAGACATAGAACTGGATAATGACAAGATACCGGAAAAAATTTCCTGGAAAGCCTCAGACAGTACAGCGGATGAAGTACAGCATGCAAAAGCCATGATGCTGGCGTTTTGGGATGGTGCGGATAAAAGTGCTTTACGCATTGACCTGTGGACAAAAGAAATGATGGTGGATGAAATGGCTGATTTTTTTTACCAGGCTATTTTTTCAATGGCCGATACTTACCAACGGGCAACGGGTTATGAAGACCAGGTGGAAGCAATGAAAAATTTTGCACAGGATTTTTATAAAATTTTTAAAGAAAAGGAAGCTAAAAAAAATAAATAGCAGGCAATTATTTTCTTACCTTACAATTCATAAAAATAATACCGTATGAGCTTAGAAGAAAAAGTAATGGGCGCAATGAAAACCGCCATGAAATCAAAAGACGAGGCCGGCCTTCGTGGGCTGCGTGGAATAAAAGCTGAAATTATCAAAGCTAAAACGGAACCAGGTGCACATGGAGAAATAACGCCGGAAGGAGAGTTGAAACTTTTACAAAAAATGTTGAAACAACGCAAAGATGCTTTAGATATTTATGTGACACAAAATCGGGAAGACCTGGCCAATAAAGAAAGAGAAGAAATTGCTATCATTGAACAATATTTGCCC
>JBDTAN010000246.1:0-2959 GCA_039924585.1 Chitinophagaceae bacterium
TAAATGGCTTTTACTAAACCGCCAACGCCATTTCGCGGCGCGACATAAGAAATATTTTGTGATTCAATATTTCCCTGTAGATCAATATAATGGTCAAAATCCGTTGTTGAAATTGTATCCAAAGTAACGAGTTTGGTTTGCACTGTTTGAGTAGTGCTATCCATTTTATTAATTTCCTCTTGCAATGAGGAAATATCAGCAGTTATCTTTTGCTGTTGCTTTTTCAGGTCTTCCATTTTAGCCTTTTTTGCAGCCAGGCTATTTTTCCCATTATCAGAATTACCACAGGCACCCAGGAAAAGGAGTGCAATGATTGCGAGTGGTTTTAATAGTTGCTTCATGCGATTGTATTTAATTGTACTGGGTGTTTTTATTTTTTATAAAAGGCCGGTTGCTTTTTCGTAATCAATTTTTGCTATGATGGCATTATACAAAGCATTGATATAATTACTTTGAGCTACCCTTAAATCGGCCTGGGCATTGGTAATTTCTGTAGTAGAACCCGTGCCGATCTCATATTTTTTCTTAGACTGGTTATACACACTTTCGGCGAGTTGCATATTTTGTTTTTGCAAATCCATAGAAGCCACTGCATTCCGGTAATTATTAGTTGCTTGTACCACATCATTATCTATAGATTGTTTCAGGCTTTCGATCTGGTTTTCTGTTTGCTGTAATTCGAGTGCTGATTTCCGGATATTGGATGCTTTTGCAAAACCATCGAAAATGGGAATATTAATATTCAAACCGATATAGGAACTTGTAAACCACTCTCCTTTTGAAAAGAAATCAAAAGTATTTCGCTGCGCGGACTTCATCTAGGAAGCGGATAAACTCGCAGTTGGAAGCCTGGCTAATTTATACCTGCTGATATTAAATTCTCCCAGTTTTTTTGCTACTTGCAGGTATTGATAATCGGGCCTGTTATCGTAAGAATAATTTCCTTCATTTAATAATTGGTCTTTAATCATATCATCGGTTACAGAATCTGTAAGCACCAATGAATCATGGATTGGCATGCCCATTAAGAGCTTCAGTCCATAATACCCATTACTGATCGTGTTTTGCAAATTTGATTTTTCTGTTTCAAGATTGTTCAATTGTACTGTTGCTTTATCCACATCCAGTTTTTCCTGGAAACCATTTTTATATAAAATTTTGATATCATGCAGCAGTTTTTCGCCACGCGTTATATTCGCATCGAGTTGCGCTGTTTGAGTATTGCTGGCTGAAAGCTGGTAATACAATTTATAAATATTTACACGTATATTTTCTTTGGTAACATCTACATATTTTGTTTTAAGATCGAGCGTTGATTGTTGCGCCTGTAGTGCAATGAATAACTGGCCGTCAAATAATATTTGCGAAAGTGTAATTCCAGCATTAGCATTCCACCTGCTCCCAAAAGCTGCCTGAATATAACCGTAATCAGCCGGTGCTTTTATAGGATTTCCGTTTCCATCTTTAACGCCCTGGTCAATCAACACACCATACGTAGCAGCAGCAATAAAATTCGGAAAATTCTGAACAGCTACATTCGGATTATATGTTGGGCCAAGGTTTCCATTGATTTGAGGAAATGCAGCTGATTTTACATTCCGGTTTACCTGTTCTTGTATCTGGTAATCCAGCAATGCATTTTTTACCTGTACATTATTGGCTTCCGCATAAGTAACACATTCCTGGACAGAAAAATGATGTAATGCAGGCAGCGTATCAGTTTGGGCAGCGCCATTCAAAAAAAAGATGAGCAGGAATATTCCTGTTATTCCAAAATAGCGTTTCATATATGTTGCATATTTACTTGTTTTGCGATATGATTTTCAATCATTTCTTTCCCTTTTTCTGTTACAATTCCATACAGGAAATTCAATGCGATTTCCTCCATCACTTTATATAGTTGATATTTTGCAGCAGGGAAAATATTTTGTTCAAATGCGATAAAAATGGTTTCAAGCCTGTAATGCGCAAGAATTTCTATATTTATATGTTCCCGGTAAACCTTCTCTTCTATGCCTCTTTCCAGGTTCTGTTTAATTGAATTGAATAAATAATTTTGCTTATAGAATAAAAAATTTTTGTAGGCCTCCGGGTAGCATTTTTCCATCTCAAATAAAAAATGAGGGTTCATTGTATTTAGCAAAGTCTCCACACTTTCAAGATTATTCAGGACTTCACTGACAGGGTTAAAAGAATTTTGCAATTTTAAAATATCATCCTGTAAAATTTTTAGTTGATTGCCAATAATAACATTCACTAATTCCTTTTTATCCGAATAATATTGATAAATAGTTTTTTTGCTCGTTCCTAAATGTGAAGCGATTTCATCCATCGTTATGGCTTTGAAACCGTAACGCATAAATAATTCCCTGGCTTTTTGCTCAATCCTTACTTTCATATATGTGTTTCACTTTTATCATAATCAATCATTCTAACCCCAAAAATGTAGCTAGAATAGTTTTAAAAAAAGTTTCCAAAACTATAAAAACTTTTCACGTAAACAAAGTTTCCATTACTTTTTTATTTAATATTTTGAAACTCCGTGAAATGAAATCCTGCAATTTGCTTTTTTCTTATTTACTTTATTCAAAATTTGACTGATGGATGAACCCAAAATTGACACGAATGGGTCGATAGCCTGGAAAAAAATATTCTATTATTTTCTACAGGGAATTATAATCATTGCACCTGTAGGTATTACTTTATATATTGTTATCAAGCTGTTTAATATGGTAGATAACATCTTGCCTGACATTATTCACAGCCTTTTTCCCGGTGCTATTGGGCTGGATGCTGACGGAAATCCGATCACAATCCCGGGCCTTGGATTTATCGTTTTCTTAATACTGGTCATAGCTATCGGACGATTATCCTCTTCTTTTTTACTCAGTAAAATAGTGGATTTGCTGGATTCTTTACTGGAACGCACGCCAGGCATCAAATTTATTTACACATCTGT
>JBDTAN010000247.1:0-5564 GCA_039924585.1 Chitinophagaceae bacterium
GAAAACTATTTGGCAGGTCAAGAATGGAAAATTTACCCTTCACGGTGGCATCAAACTGGTTACTGATAATGCTTAGAATTTTTTCATTGCTGCTATCAAAATATGCTGAAACACTGAGGGAGTCGAAGTCGAGTTGTGTGCTGTCACTTAATAGAACGGCATTCAAAATTTTTGCAGTACCTAAAAAATCATCAATATTATGTCCGGTAAAATTCAAGTCAAATAAACCAGTTAACTGAAAATCTTTACGCGTTAAATTTAATTTTTTAAAATTGGCCACACCAAGATCTCCCAATACATTGAAGCTTGGCGCAGCACCTGAAAGATCAATTTCTATATTGCTGGTAAAATTAAAATTCGGATCATTAGCTAAAAATTCGCCACTGAATTTTTGTTTTTGTAACGTACCATTGATACGCAGGTTCTGATACGTATAACCATTGAATTGTAAACTGGCAAAAACTCCATTCAATGTCGTTTTTATTTTATCCAACTTGAAACTTGTACCATCCACTTTTCCTTCAAAGCTAATGAGTCCTAGAGAATCAGAATTTATAAAACGCCCAACATTGAATTGTTTTGTTTGTAAATTTCCTGAATATGTAGGTTCTCCATTTTTAGGAAATCCCAGTTTGAGGTTTGTATAAAAAGCGCCAAGTGCTGTACTGAAATTTCCATTAATTGCAAAATCATGAATGGTACCCGCATAATTTCCCTGGAAGCGCACATTTCCCAACGATTCAAAGTCAGGGTTTTTTAATTGTGTAAGCCCATTATATAAAAATGAAATACCGCGGTTATTCGTTTGAACTACAGCATTTTTCAACTGGATATTTGTGCGATCAATATCCGGAAGCCCTTTCATAGTTAAGTTTCCGCTGACATACGTATTTTGATCTGTACGTGCAAAGAAATTTCCAATCTGGAAATTACTGACAGTCCCGCGAAATATTCCACTTAAAGAAATATCTTTTTTCCAGTCATTTAATGCAGGAGCAAAATAAGCAATATCATTACTGCTAACTATGGCATTTTTGAAGTTGGCAGTAATGGAAATTTTATTAATGAAGTCAGCCATATCTGCATTGAAGTGATTATAGCGCATGGCATAATAATCACCGATGCGTGAATTACCCGCACGCAAATCCATATCACTGAATTCCATGATCTGCGGATCTATTTTTACATTCGCTTTAAATTTTTTCAAATCAAATCCACTACGCTCTTTTGCACTGAGATCTACTTTGGCTCGTAGCGTATCATTTTCCAAAACAAATTTTTCAATGGTTCCATTCAATGAAGACGCCTGGATATTTGTGCCGTCAAATTTGCCCTTCTCAGAATTCGCTCCGCGTTTTAAATTGCCAAAATAACCATTTGTAATCTTAATAGAATTAATTTTTGCCGTGATTCCGCCAGGATTAAGCCGGGAAATGCTATCGGCCACAAACACTTTGGAAGATAGGCTATCCGGTCGAAGTCCATCGAAGTTTTCTAAAATAAAATTGGGTTTGTCCAATTCAAGCGTATGGATTAGAAAAACATTTTTTGAAAGATCAATTTTATCTGCATCTAATAAAAGACTTCCAACTTTTGCACTCATTTTCTGTCCGATCCATTCATCGTCTTTCACGTATAGCACATTTTTGAGATCCAGTTTTTTGAAATTCAGGCTGATACCCGTGGTATCTTTTTTTGTAGTAGATGTTTTTGAAAAATAATCAATAAGGAATTGAAAATTCCAAACAGAATCTTTCCGGTTTTGAAAAATAACGGCATCTTCAAGGCCGATATATTTCAATTCAATTTGCTTTTTAAAAATAAACCAATCTGTCACACGAAGTTTCAATGCACCGGCATAAAGAATCGTATCATTTCCCCGGTCTCTTATCAAAAAACCATTCAGGTCCACTTTGTCCAGCAATGAAAAACTGATCTTATCCAGGTGCACTTCTGTCTTTAATTCTTTGGATAAATAGGATGTGGCTTTGCCCGCCAGGAAATTTTGCACCGGACTTGTTTGAATAAGCAGGTACACAAGGAAAATGAGTCCCAGCAAAACCAAAATTATACGAAGGAATATTTTTAAGGCCTTTTTTAAGATTTGCATTAGCTGTGAAAAAATAAAGATAAAACCAAAAGCCTAAAATATTGTGTAAAGTGTAAAAGAAGTGGTTACAAAATTAGTTGCCAGCCTTTTTTTAAAAGGCTTTTCCATGGGTTTTGCCTATAAAATATTTTATTAAAAGAGGAAAGGGTTTGAGTATTGTAATCAAAAAATCTGAAAGAAAGCGATTTCCAAAAAAAGTTTGTAACCGCCGGCCGGTTTTTAAACGGTTTGAAAAAGCTTGCTGCCATTGAGTTTTATAACTTTCCTCCATTTTTGTACGGGTTATTTTTTGTTCCAGGAATTCCCGGGCTAAAGTTGACGCAATTTTGGCACTATGCAAAGCCATACTCATACCATTTCCACATAAAGGTGTAATCATACCGGCCGCGTCGCCAGTTAATAAAACATGATTTTCCACCTGCGTTTTTTCATCAAAACTTATTTGGGAAATGGCAACAGGCTTTTTACTTTCAAATTGGCTGTTTTCAAAAATTGCTTTTAAATGGGGATTCCGGCACAAAATGTTTTTTTCCATTTGATGAATATCTCCATTCCATTTTTGTAAATTTTCAGCAGTTGTCATATAACAGAGATTGTGTAAGTCGCCTTCAATCTTCGACAAACCACAATAACCATTTTCAAAATTGTGTAGTGCAACTGTATCGTTGGGGAAATCTGTTTTAATATGGTATTTAATGCCGATATAATTATTGATTTTATTTCTGGCTGCAAAACTGAATGGCCTTTTCCATTGAATATCTATATTACTTTTTTTACCAAAAGCACCAATGACAATTTTTGATTGTATTTTATTTCTCTGAGTTGTTTCTACAGAAAATATTTCTTCATGGAAATGAATGTCTTTCACCTTTACTTGTTGTTGTACCGAAACGCCTGTTGCAACTGCTTCCTGCATCAATAAGTTATCGAGTAGATACCTGCTGATACCAATGCCACCCGACACTAAATGCTGTTTCAGCATTTTCCCGTTGGGTGCAGTTACAATTAATTTATTGATTCCAGGTAATTGTAAAATATCTGGGTCAATACCTAAAGTTTTTAAAAATTCAAGCGATTCCAAACTGATATATTCACCACATACTTTATGAAATGGATATTTTTCTTTTTCAAATAAAATAACTGAATGGCCGGCACGCGCTAGGAGAATAGAAAATGATAAACCCGCCAGTCCACCACCAATAACGGCTGCATCAAATTGGGAATCGTTATTCATTGCTGATCTTATTTTTTGCAGGTTACCAACCACCGAAATGCCCATTTCCATTGAATTGTATAGGAATTTATTCCAGCTTTTGAAAAGACATTTTTCCAATCTTGTTTTGTAAAGCTGCGCGCCACGGAGAGGCAGGCATCATTTTTTACCAGGTATGATTTACTGAAGATGGAAGTGATCCATTTAATGAGGTAATACGCAATTTTATTCCTGTGTAAATCATTTATAAAAAAACCGGAAATACTGTTTGTATGCATCCACAGAAGCATATCTACTAATTGCTCATCTGTAAAATGATGGCAAAATAAAGAGTTGAATATAACAGATGGTTTTACTTTAAAATTCACTTTTGCATAATCCGAACAAATCCATTCGCAGGGAATTTGCGGATATTTATTTCGCGCATATTCTATGCAGGAACTATTTAAATCAATGCCAATAAAGTTTGCATCAATATTTTTACGTTCACAATATTTATAGATCGCATATAAATTATCACCACCTCCACAACCGATCTCGCAAATTGTTATTTTAGCCCCGGATTTTACAAATTTAGAAATACCTTTAAGAGTGATGGAATGCCCGCCCAGCATGGTGTTGACAACATTGAGTTCCTCTAATGTTCGCGCCATATCCGCAAAGGGGATATTATCTCCATCCATTAATTCTTTTTGATAACTTCTTTTTTTTAAATCGATCATGCGGATAAAATAAAAGTTTCCATTGTAAGGCCCGGGCCAAATGCAGCACCAAAGATCTTTTCATTTTTGTTATAAGAAATTTCTTTCATGATATTTTCTAAAACAAACAGGATTGTAGGCGATGACATGTTACCATAATCATTTAAAACTTCATAACTTTCTTTCAAATCTCTTTTTTCCAGTTTAAGGCTTTGTTGCACGGCTTCCAGTATTTTTCTGCCACCGGGATGAATACACCAGCGGGTAATTTCATCTTTATTTGAATTGGCTTCCTGTAAAGCAGATTGCAATAAGTGATCAAAATTATTTTTTATTAAAGCGGGCACATAACTACTCAGTGTCATCAGGAAACCTTTTGAAGAAAGTTCCCAGGCCATATCTTTTTTTCCGGGATGCACTACACTCGAATAAAAATTATTTATTAATAATCCTTCCTGTGCATCATCGCCGGAAACCATTACTGCTGCTGCACCATCGGCGAATAACATACTACTGGTCAAATTTTCCAACGTATTTTCTTTTTGAAAATGCAGTGTACAAAGTTCAACGCAAACGATCATTACGCGTGCATTTTTATTGGCTGTACAAAAGGCATCTGCAATTTTCAATGCATGTATGGCAGCATAGCATCCCATGAAATTTATGGATGTACGAAAAGTGGATGGAGGTAAATTTAATAATTGCATCAATTCAATATCCAGTCCCGGTGCGCTCATGCCTGTACAACTCACCGTGATCAAATGCGTGATGTTTTTATCTTTCGTTTTTTCAAGACAATTATTGATTGCTGCGAATGCAAGCGGTACAGCTTTTTCATTATACCATTCCATTCTTTTTTCAAGATTGGGAAAAGGTTCCATCCCAGGTGTGGTAGGGTAAAATTCCCATTCATTCTTATCTAGACTATAATCGGGCACGGCAGAATAACGGGTATCAATACCGCCCTGGTGATAGAGGAATTTCAGTTTGCGTTTATCATCAACGCCCAATTCATAAGCATTCTGCATAAAGCCAAGAATATTATCCTGTCTGTGTTTGAAAGCCGGCAATGCTGTACCGGTAGAAATAATTTTACTCAATATGATTCCAGATTAATAAAATGAGGAAAGCAATGTTTGTACAAATGGATGCGATCCAGTTCATACGCATCGTGTTTTTGAAGTTGGCTGCTTTATTATTTTTCGATACCAACAAAAACCACTTCATGAAATAAACGATAATGGGAATAAAAAAGATGCTGACCACTAAAAACTTTACCAATTCGTTCTTTAAAATAAATAATTGTGCCATGCATGTAAATGCAGCCGCATAAATGATGATGCAAAAAATAAAAGTTCCTTTATAACCCAACTTATAACTTAATGTTTGAACACCGTCTTGCAAATCCTGTCGATGCTGATAAATTTGTGTCAATGGATAAAAACCACCAATGAGGAAAGCACTCACCATTAAGCCGAGATATGGGAATGGCTGTGTGGAAGAATTGCTACAACCATAAAATACCAGCGCAAAGGTGAAT
>JBDTAN010000248.1:0-5440 GCA_039924585.1 Chitinophagaceae bacterium
ACTTCAATGAACAGGCAAACAAAAATTATAATTCTCATCTTTTGCATAATCAAACTCTCGCTGCATCTTATTGCAGACGCGCATTCCGGTTTCCAGGGAGATGAATTGTTGCATATTCAAACTGGCAATCATCTTGCATTCGGCTATATGGAATTTCCGCCACTGATTGTAATCTTTGCTTTTATTCAAAATTTATTTCATTCCCATTCTGTTTTCGTGTATCACATTTTCTCACATGCTGCGAGTATTGGTATCATCATTTTTACAGCAAAAACAACGCTTGAATTAGGCGGAAAAAATAAAGCAGTTTTCTTCGTGCTCCTGGCGATCATAATAGCCCCGGGTTTTGACAGATCCCAGCAACTTTTTCAACCTGTTGTTTTTAGCCAGTTCTTTTGGGTTTTAAGTTTTTATTATTTAACGAGGTTCATTAAGTTTACGGATAAAAAGTCGCTCTGGCTGCTTACATTTTCCTGCATCTTAGGTCTCATGTCAAAATATGATGCGACATTTTTCATCTTCGGTTTGACTGCTTTATTATTTTTTAGCAGCACAAGAAATGCCTTGATCAAAAATAAATTTTGGTGGAATATTTTAGTCGCACTTATATGCATTTTACCAAACTTTTTTTGGCAGGTTGCAAATAATTTTCCCGTACTGCAAATGTTTGGTCGTCTTTATCAAACACAATTAGATGAAATAAGCAGGCTATCAAATACATCGGGAATACTCATGGATATTAATCCTATAGTGGCGTTACTCTTATTTCTCCCGGGAATTTATTATATGATTATAGCACGGAATAAAAAGTTGATTAACCCGCTGTCGCTGTCTATTGCATTATCATTTTGCTTTTTATTATTTCAAAATGGAAAGTCCTATTATTACTTCCCGCTTGCGCTGACTGTCCTACCCTTTGGTGCAATTTTTTTGGAGCAAATTATTTTGAAGAAAAAAAAATGGGCGATATACCCGATTACTATTTTGATGATTATTGGAAGTATCCTCATTCCATTCGGAATGCCGGTGTACACATTCAATCGTTACCTGGATAAAATTTATCCGTTCGAAAAGAATCAAATTGAAGGTGGAAAATACGGTGTAAAATATGATGAATATTATTCTACAGAAAAATGGAAAAACACGATGCAGGATTTAAAATCCGTGTACGACAGTTTGCCGCAGGAGGAACAAAAAAATTGTTTGATTTGGGGAAAACATTATGGACAGGCAGGCGCTGTGGATTTATTCCGCGACCAATACAATTTACCACAAGCATTCTCCTTTCACGGTAGCTTTTACAGCTGGACTCCAACCGGCGCAATGCCGCAAACGATTATTGCTTTAAGTTATAGAGTGGGAGATTTTTTTCAACCTTATTTTGGCAAAGTCACCAGGGTTCGAACTCTTTATAATCCTTATTCAAACAATGATGAAGAATTGTATCAATATATTTATATCTGCCAGGATCCTAAGCAGGATTTTGATACCCTGAAAGTTTTATTTAAAAATAGAATTTTTGAATAAAGTCTTTTAGCTTTATATATAAAATTTCACCTTTTATAAAAATGCGCATAGCTTTTAAAATAAATAGAAGTTTATCTATAATAAAAATTTTATACTTCTTAATTATTTTTTCAATTACTGGATGGAACTTTGCATGAAGTTAATGGAACAATATTTTTTATAACGAAGCGGGAAGTGTCCTTGAAACAAAAACATATATCATTGGGGAAAAAGAATAAATGCCACCAACAAGAAGTTTTGCACAAGCGGACATGCTAACAATTAGTAGTGCATGTTTCAATCATTGTTTCTTCTGAAGAAACTCTGTAAAGCAAAAGTAATAAAAATGAACTTTTTATTATAAATTTGGTCTCTATGGCCATAGAGATTCTGGCAGAAAGGAATTCTAAAACCCCGCCTGCACAAAGCCATAAAATTAAGCGGTTATTATAAATGAAAACACTTTACACCTTGACACTTTTACTTTTCTGCTCGCAGACTTTTGCGCAGGCAGACAGCATTGTTATAAAAAAAATACGTAAGACAGTTGAGCAAATCAATAAAGACTGTGGTTACACGATCAAGATATTGGACAATGAAGAATTTATGGGACAAATAACTGATGGTGGTGGACAAGTGACAGGTTATTTTAAAAAAGGACAGTTAGTTAAAATAGATGAGTTCATCGGTCTTTCAAGTTGCGTTAACACTACTACCTATTACTTAAAGGACAACAAATTAATTTTTGTGTACACTCAGGGAAAAGAATTTCAGTACGTTGACAGTATTGCAACTTTTAATTCAAGCATACAAACCGTGACAATGGAGTGCAGGTTTTACTTTGAAAACGATAAAATGATCGAATCAATTTTTAAGGGCGCGACAAGGTGCGGTGGACCGCCACTTGACAGTTGGGCAAAAAATTACCTGGACGACACGACTCGATATATTGATTTATTCACGAAGAAAAAATAACAACCGCTAACAGCAAGTTTTACAAATTAAGAAGCAGAAGTTTTAGTATGAAAATTTGAAAGCAGCGTGACCTAAAAAACTTTGACAAATAACAAATAAAAAAATGAGCAAAATTATTTTTGACAGCGGCATTTCTCTTGATGGTTTTTTCGCAGGTGAAAACAGAAGTCCTGAAAATCCGATGGGTGGCGTTTCAGGACAAATTCATTCGTGGATGTTTAATCAAAAAGCTTTTTGGGAACATTTAGGATTTGAAGGAGGCAAAGAAGATGGACCAGATGGAATATTTATTAGAGAAACAATTGAACGAACGGGTTCATTCATTATGGGCAAACGTATGTTTGAGGAAGGCGAAGTCAGTTGGCCAAATGACCTGTTCAAATCTGACGTTTACGTAATAACCCACGAAATTCGGGAACCTTGGATTCAAAAAGGAACGACCACTTTTTATTTCATCAATGACGGAATAGAAAGCGCCCTGGAGAAAGCAAAACAATCGGCAAAAGGAAAAGATATTAGAATACAAGGTGGTGCAAACACTATTCAACAATTTCTAAATGCAGGACTCGTGGACGAATTTTTTATTCATATTGCACCTGTTTTTTTAGGAACTGGTATCCGGCTCTTTGAAGGGATTGACAAAGATAAATATGACTTGCAAATTGAAGAAGTAATACCGTCAGACCTGACAACTCATTTGAGATATACAATGAAGAAGAAATAAAACCACAACCTGAATACCGAAATAAATTAAACCATAAACAAACAAGAGTGACAACCTTTTTAGAAGATATAAAACTGAGGCCAACAGAAACTGCAGACTTAGATATTTTGTTTCAATTCCAGCTTGACAAAGAAGGCGGCTATTTAGCTGCATTTATGCCAAAAGACCCGACGGACAAAGCGGCCTATTTAGCTAAATACATAAAACTATTGAACGACCCCACGGTAAATAATCAAACAATTGTTCTTGATGAAATTATTGTTGGGAGCATTGCTAAGTTTATAATAAAATGTGAGACAGAAATTACTTATTGGATAGATAGAAATTTTTGGGGGAAAGGTATTGCTACAAAAGCACTAACAGCATTTCTTTCTATTGAAACGAACAGGCCCATTTTTGGCCGTGTGGCGTTTGATAATTTTGGTTCACAAAAAGTTTTAGAAAAATGTGGTTTTGAAAAAATTGGCAGCGACAAAGGATTTGCAAATGCAAGACAAGCGGAAATTGAAGAATATATTTATAAACTTTTTAGTTAAGCATCGTCTCCCCAAGTGACGATGCGTTTCTTAAATATAAAATAAGAAGCAACTACTGATCATCAATATATGCCAAAATAAATCATGACTAAAATGAAGTACTGTTTTGCTAATAGGATTATGCCTTTTTATCATTAATTATTTTCTGCTTATAAACTTCCTATTTTATTTTTCTCTTTTATAAAAACTAACTATTTAAACGTCATATATAGTGCCTCAAAAAAAAACCTGTTGTTAAACGGAATAAATTTTATTAACATGCATCTCTCATTAAGTAGATACGAAACAGAACATAATCCCATCGAATAAATTACAAATAATTAGAGATTGAATTGTACTAACATCTATTAAAAATGTATACCGAAAAATGAATGAGTTTCAGGGTGAAATTTTTTGAAGTATAGCATGTTATAGCTTAAATTTGCGTATTATACTTAATATAGATAGTTAATTCAAATCATAAATAATGCTTGACAGATCAAGATTAATATGAAACCATTCTTTTTTCTTAGCCTACTTTTTTTATATGTCCATTCAAGTGGCCAAATTATAACAACCGTTGCAGGTAATGGTACTTATGGGAACTCTGGTAACGGCGGCCCTGCAACATTAGCACAACTTGGCTGGCCATTTGGAGTTGCTTCTGACAAGAATGGAAATATATACATTGCTGACCACGATAATAATGTAATCCGTAAAATTAATAGTTCTGGTACGATTACTATCTTCGCTGGTACCGGCACATTAGGCTATACTGGCGATGGTGGATTAGCAACTTCTGCGAATCTCTATCATCCGACACTCCTTACTTTTGATAATACTGGGAATATGTATTTTACAGACCAGAATTCAGAAGTTATAAGAAAGATTGATACAGGAGGAATCATCACTTCTGTTACAGGAAATCTTCCATCTGGTTATTCAGGAGACGGTGGTCCGTTGATTGCAGCCCAATTCCATAGTATAGCCGGTTTGTATTTTGATAATGCAGACAATATGTACATTTCAGATATTGGTAATAACGTTATAAGAGAAGTTGATAAATCAGGCATTATTAATACGATTGCCGGAAATGGTACAGCTGGATTTAGTGGTGATGGCGGCCTGGCAACTTTAGCACAGATGGATGGGCCTTATGGAGTAGTAATTAGAAGTAATGGTGATATATTTATACCTGATGCTCACAATAACAGAATCCGTATGATAAACAATGCTGGAATTATTTCAACTTATGCGGGTACTGGTGTTGGAGGATACTCAGGTGATGGTGGCCCATGCAGGAAAGCTTCTCTACATTGGCCATGGCAATGCGCTATTGATCCCTCCGGAAATTTATACATATCAGATGCTGATAATGAAGTTGTTCGAAAAATTGATAATAGCGGAATTATTACCACTTATGCTGGGAATGGAACTCCTGGTTACAGCGGCGATGGAGGATTGGCAATTTCGGCACAAATGATAGATGTATGCGGTGTGAATGCTGACAATTTTGGTAATTTATATATTGTGAACAGAACCTTTCCAAATGTTGTTAGAAAGGTCAACAATTGCCTCACATCATCAATAACCCAACAGCCATTAAATGATACTTTATGCATTTCTGGCAATGTCACCTTCAATATAACTGCAACGAATACAGTGGGATACCAATGGCAACTAAATACCGGAACAGTCTGGACAAATCTTACTGATAATA